>DHHS01000102.1 GCA_002403415.1 Sphingomonas sp. UBA4766
TTGACGCGGCATATTGCACCACCCGCGCGATCGATTGGGCGGGTGCATAGCCCATGACGAACGTGCCCGCGCCCGCGACGCTGCTGTCGTTGGAAAAGCTTATCACGGGCACGCCAGCCCGCTGCGCGATGGGGGACACGGCGCGCGCATCCTCGGCAAGCAACGGCCCCAGGATCAGCCGGTTACCATCCGCCAACGCCTTTTGCGCGGCGGCCACCGCGCCCAGATTGGTGTCATAGCTCGTCACCCGGATCTGATCGTTGCGGGTGTCGAGGATCGCCAGCTGCGTCGCATTGGCAATGCTTTGCCCAACGCCCGCATTCGCACCCGTCAGCGGTACCAGGAGCGCGATCCGCTGGCGCGCGACGTCCTGCGGGATACCGCTGTCCACACGGGGCGGCGCGACCGGCCGTGTGACAACGGGCGGCGGTGCATCCACCGGCGCGGGCGCCCCGCGCGGCACCACCGTTTGGCACGCAGCGAGCATCAGCCCAAGCCCGGCGCTCAGCCACAGCCGGGCGCAATGACCCATCCGTGTCATTGCACTTTGCGATCGTGCTGCTGTGTGTGCCATGATCCTCCCCTATGCACGCCGATCCCCTGACCAACGCGCTCAACCCCGGTCTCTATATCGTTGCGACCCCAATCGGCAATCTTGGTGATTTGTCGCCCCGCGCCGCCGATATCCTGTCGCGCGCCAGTTTAATCGCGGTCGAAGACAGTCGCGTGACGGCGCGCTTGCTGCACCATATCGGCGTCAAGCGGCCGATGCAGCCCTATCACGATCACAATGCCGATGCCGTCCGCCCCGGCCTGATCGCGCGCATGGCGCATGAGGCGATCGCGCTGGTCAGCGATGCAGGCACACCGCTCATCTCTGATCCGGGGTATAAACTGGTGCGCGAGGCGCGCGCAGCGGGACACACGGTCGTGACGATCCCTGGGCCGTGCGCGGCGATCGCCGCGCTGACGCTGGCAGGGCTGCCGACCGATCGGTTCCTGTTCATGGGGTTCCTGCCGCCAAAGGCGGCGGCACGCACCAGCACGATTGCGGAGGTGGCAGGCGTGCGCGCGACGCTCGTGATTTACGAAAGCGGCCCGCGCCTCGCCGCGACACTCACCGCGCTGGCCGAGGGGTTGGGGGATCGCGAAGCGGCCGTCGCGCGCGAAATGACCAAGCATTTCGAGGAAGCTGTGAGCGGAACGCTGTCATCGCTCGCCGCGCGCTATGCCGACGCGCCGCCCAAGGGCGAGATCGTGGTCGTCGTCGCCCCGCCGGGCGCGGCCGCGCCCGCCACCCTCGCCGATACCGATGCAGCGCTTGCCGAAGCGCTCGCCCGTCTGCCCACCGGACAGGCCGCGAGCGAAGTCGCCAAGGCACTGGGCCTGGACCGAAAAGCGCTTTACGCACGCGCGCTGGCGCTAAAAGGATGAAAGCCGACCGCCAGGCCGCCGAGGCACGCGGGCGCGAGGGCGAAACGCTGGCGGCTGCGCATCTGCGCGCGAAGGGCTGGACCATCGTTGCCGAACGGGTGCGCACCAAAGTGGGCGAGGTTGACCTGATCGCGCGTCGCCCCGGCCTAATTGCGTTCGTCGAGGTAAAGGTGCGGGCGACCGCCGCGGAACTCGATTTTGCAATTGATGAGCGGCGGCTCGCCCGGGTTGCGGCTGCCGCCAATCTGCTTGCCGCAAGCTATGCCAGCGCGGGCGAGGATATTCGCATCGACGTCATCCTGATCGCACCGGGCGCCCCCTTGCGCCACATCGAGCATGCGTGGATCGGGTGACAGCGGCGCGATCCGCCTCTAATCGTCGCGCCAGCCGCACCAGACCCCGGCATTCGCCGGGGTGACGCGAAAGGGTTGAATGATGTCGCTTACCGTCGCTGTCCAGATGGACCCGCTTGCCTCAATCAACATCGCGGGCGATTCGACCTTTGCCCTGATGCTGTCGGCGCAGGCGCGCGGGCACCGCCTCTTTCATTACCTTGCCGAGGATCTGAATTATTCGGGCGGGCGCGTTTGGGCAAAGGCGCAGCCCGTGACGGTACAGCGCGTGGCGGGTGATCATTTCCGGCTTGGCGATCCCGTGGCACTTGATTTGGGCGCAGATGCCGATGTCGTGCTGATGCGGCAGGATCCGCCCTTCGACCTCGGCTATATCACCGCCACGCATTTGCTGGAGCGGATTGCCGACCGCACGCTGATCGTCAACGATCCCACGCAGGTGCGCAATGCGCCCGAAAAGGTCTTCGTGCTCGATTATGCGCGCTTCATGCCGCCGACGCTCGTCACTCGCAGCCTGGATGAGGCGCGCGCTTTCCTGCGCGAACACGGCGAAATTGTCCTCAAGCCGCTGCACGGCAATGGCGGCAAGGCGATTTTCCGCGTGGGACGCGACGGCGCCAATCTGTCCGCGCTGATCGAAGTGTTCAACACCATGTGGCGCGAACCGCATATGGTGCAGGCGTTCCTCCCCGATGTGGCAAAGGGCGACAAGCGGATCGTGCT
>DHHS01000103.1:0-3271 GCA_002403415.1 Sphingomonas sp. UBA4766
CCATCACAATCGCGCTGGCCGCAGCGGACGTCGCTGCGAGTGGTGATGCTGCCAGATTGCGGCCAAGCTGCTCCAGCACCAGGCCCAACGAGAGATAGCCAAAGGCCGTCCCGCCAAATTCCTCCGGAATCACAATCCCGGCAAGACCCATTTCGGCCATTTTCGACCAGGCCTGCGGGTCATAGCCCTCGGCCGGGGCGGCATTGCGCATCTGGCGAAACGCGGTGATGGGCGATTCATTGTCGGCCCATTCGCGCACCATGTCGCGCAGCATGGATTGTTCTTCGTTCAGTGCAGCCATTTCAATTTCCCCTCCCCGGGCTGCCCATCAGTGCGAGCGGCCCGGATGCTTTATGGTTATTGGTGATCGAGCATCCCCAGGATGCGCTTGGCGATCACGTTATTCTGGATTTCGGTTGACCCGCCATAAATCGACACTGCCTTGCCCCACAGCCAGGTGCGGGTCTGCGCCAGCTCGGTTTCAGTAAAGCCCTCGCCTTCCCAGCCCAGCCCGGCCATGCCCATGATCTCCACCGACAGTTCGGCGCGGTCCTGGGTAAGGCGGGCACCCACATTCTTCATGATGCTGGTGGCGGCCGACGGCCCCTGGTTTGACTTGGCCTCCATCGCGGCGCGGCGAAGCGTCAGCATGAACGCGCGCTGGTCCATTTCGTGGCGCACAATCCGCATCCGCAAATCGGTGTCCGCAACCGTGCCATCGTCATTGGCGCCGCGATATTCCTTGGCGAGTTGCGCCAGCGGCTTGCCCGCGAACATCCGCGACGCGCCACTGCCACCCGACAGCGAATTGCGCTCATGCTGGAGCAGACGCGTGCCAATTTCCCAGCCCTGGCCCTCACGCCCGACCAGATTGCCCTTGGGCACTTTCACATTGGTGAAAAAGGTTTCGCAGAATGGCGACTGACCGCTAATCATGCGAATGGGCTTCACTTCGACACCAGGCGAGGTCATGTCGATCAACAGGAAGCTGATGCCGCCATGCTTCTGGCTCTTGTCGGTGCGGACCAGCGCGAAGCACTTGTCGGCCCATTGCCCGCCCGAGGTCCACGTCTTCTGCCCGTTGACGAGATAGTGGTCGCCCATATCCTCGGCAAAGGTCTGGAGCGAGGCAAGGTCAGAGCCCGCACCCGGCTCCGAATAGCCCTGACACCAGCGCACTTCGTTCCTGGCGATCGCCGGAATATGCTCCAGCTTTTGTTCCTCGCTGCCATATTCGAGCAGGGTCGGACCGAACATCATCACGCCCATGCCGCCAATCGGGTTCCACGCGCCGATCCGGCCCATTTCCTCTTGCAGCACGCGCGCCTGATGCCGATCGAGCCCGCCGCCACCATAAGCCGCAGACCAGGTCGGCACACCCCAGCCCTTTTCGCCCATCGCGCGGGTCCAGGCGACTTCGTCCTCCGTCGGATCGTGCGGCCCTTCGAGCGCGGACAGCGCATTGTCCTTTCCCTTCAGCGATACCGGGAAATTCGCCGCCAGCCAGGCACGCGCCTCACTGCGAAATTCGTCCAATGCCGCTGCGCCATCAATTGCCGGTGCTGTTGCCATTGCTCCACTCCCAAAAACCGAATCTGAATATCGGGTATGGTGACAAGCTCTGGCACATAATCCGCGCGGAGCAAAGAGGGCTTTAGGTCAGTGTATCGGGCGCGCGCAACGCGTCCGACACGAAATCAGCCAATGCCCGCGCGGCGGGGGACGCCCTGCCGCCGCCCGGAAAGATCGCATGGAGCGCCACCGGGCCCATCTGCCATGCGGGCAACAAGCGCACCAACGCCCCCGCCTCCAGCTCCGCCCGGCACCCCCACAGCGATGCCCGCGCAATTCCCAGCCCGGCGACGGCCGCCGCAATCGCCGCTTCATTCGCGCCGGTCGAGACCCGGCCATCGATGCGCACCGACAACCGGCGCTGATCGCTCTCAAATGCCCAATGCTGCTGCGGGTCGATGCTCGGCCCGGCAATGATGTGGTGGCGGGTCAGATCCGACGGGTGGTCTAGCGGCGGCGCGCCCGCCAGATAATTGGGCGATGCGACCAGCACTCGCGGCGCCGACGCCAGCTTGCGCGCAATCACGCTCGAATCGGGCAAATCGCCCAGCCGAAACGCGATGTCGATGCCGTCCGCGACCAAATTCTGTCGCTGATCGCTGATGTTCAGATTAACACGCAGCAATGGGTGCCGCGCCATGAACGCAGGGAGACGAGGCACCACTTCGCGCACCCCGAACCCCGACGACAGCGCGACTTGCAGCGTCCCGCGCAGCTCGCCCGTGCCGCGCACGCTATGATCCGCCTCGTCGAGTGCTGCGAGCAGCGGCTCGATCTGAGTCAGATACGCAAGCCCCGCCTCGGTCAGGGTGACCGCCCGCGTGGTCCGCAAGAACAGCGTGGCGCCAAGCACTGCCTCCAGATCGGCGATGATCCGCGACACCGATGGTTGCGACAAGCCGCGCTCGCGCCCGGCGCGCGAAAAGCTGCCCAAACGGGCAACGCGCTGAAACAGCCTGAGCGCCTGGAGACGGTCATTCATCCGTTATACAGATAAATGATAGATCAATGAGCTGTCTACTCCCCATATTGCGAATGAGCGAGAAAGTGGCATGCGCAATCGGGCGCATCGAATTGACCAGGATAACGCCGTGACACTCCAAGCAAAGCTCGACGCCTTTCGTCACCAATTTGAAACCACCATGGCCCCGCCCGAAGCGGTGGCGATCATTCACCGCACCACCGACGAACTGATCGCAACCGGCCAGGCCGACCGCGCCTTGAAAGCGGGCGATCGCGCACCCGACTTTGCGCTGCCCGATGCCGACGGGCGGATGGTTCGCGCCGCTGATTTGCTTGCCTCCGGGCCGATCGCACTCACCTTTTACCGCGGCGTGTGGTGCCCCTATTGCAACCTTGATCTGCAAGCGCTTGAAGAAGTGTCGAACGCCATTCGCGCAACCGGCGCGCAATTGATCGCCGTCACGCCCCAGCAAGCCGCCAGCAGCCGCAAGGCGATCCGCGACAACAAGTTGAGCTTCCCGGTGCTCAGCGACGCTGGCAATGCGCTGGCCGATGCCTTTGGCCTGCGCTTCCGGTTGCAGGATGAGCTGGCCGCGCTTTACGCAAGCTTCGGCGTCGATCTGCCCGGCACCAATGGCGATAACAGCCAGACACTGCCAATGCCCGCGCGCTATGTGATCGGCACCGACGGCATCATCGCTTATGCTGAGGTCAATGCCGACTATACCCGGCGGCC
>DHHS01000103.1:3622-10038 GCA_002403415.1 Sphingomonas sp. UBA4766
CGCGGTGCTGGAAAGCCTGCGCGCGCGCGTCTGACCGATTGTCTTATAAACGGCCGGGACGTGCGGCGCGCACGCATAAGCCCGGCCGCGCCCTCGCCAGCGTTAATCAGGGACTCAACATGCTTCAGAAAATCGCCTTTCTCGGCCTTGGCGCGATGGGGTCGCGCATGGCCCAACGCCTTGCGAATGCAGGCCACGCGCTGACCGTCTGGAACCGTACGCCGCCCGCGCCCGCGCAATGGGCGGACGCCCGGATCGCCGACACCCCGCGCAAAGCCGCCACCGGCGCAGACATTGTGTTCACGATGGTGCGCGACGATGAAGCGGCGCGCGCTGTGTGGCTGGACCCAGCGACCGGCGCGCTGGCCGCGATGAAGCCGGGGGCGCTCGCCATCGACTGCTCCACCGTTAGCCAGGCGTTTGCGGGCGCGCTGAACATCGCCTGCGCCAGTGCCGGGGTAGATTGCCTCGACGCACCGGTGCTCGGGTCGCGCCCGCAGGCAGAGGGCGGCGCGCTGATCTTTCTGGCGGGCGGCGAAGCGGCAACGCTCGACCGCGCCCGGTCCGTGCTGGCCGCACTCGGCGGCGCGGTGCATCACCTAGGCCCATCCGGATCGGGCGCGGCGGCCAAGCTCATCCTCAACGCTTTGTTCGGCATTCAGGTGACCGCGATTGCCGAGCTGTTGGGACTTGCGGCCAGGATGGGGCTCGCGCGCGCCGACATTGCCGCAGTGATCGCCGAAACCCCCGTTGCCAGTCCGGCGATGAAGGCCGCGATGAGCAGCATGATCGGCAATGCCTTCGCGCCGATGTTCCCAGTCGATCTGGTTGCCAAGGATTTCGGGCTCATCGCCGATGCGGCAACCGCCGCGTCCAGCGCCATTCCGCTCGCCAGCGCCGCCCGCGCCGTGTTTGACAATGCGCTTGCCCACAACCTTGGCGAGCATAATCTTACCGCTGTCGCCAAACTCTACCCCTGACCGGCAAAGCGGCAGAAAGCGCAATAATGGTTCCCCTTCATCCATAGGCGCGATACCAGCTTGTGGGTAAGGGGGCGACCTTGGGGTATAATCGGCGCATCGTGTTCATCGTGCTGGCCGCCGTGCTGATCGACACGATCGGCTTTGGCGTGGTGGTGCCCGTGTTGCCCGCGCTTATCATGCGGATCGGGGAGACCGGGCTGGATGAGGCCACGCAGATTTCCGGCTATCTACTGGGCATTTACGCGCTGATGCAGTTTTTTGCCGGCCCCGTGCTTGGTAATCTGGGTGACCGGTTCGGGCGGCGGCCGGTGCTGATCGCGTCGATGCTCGCCTTTGCCGCCGACTACGCAATGATGGCGTTTGCGCCGACGCTCGCCTGGCTGTTTGTCGGCCGCGCGATTGCCGGGATCACCGGCGCGATTTACGGGCCGGCCAGTGCCGCGCTGGCGGATGCGAGCAGCGCGGAAAAGCGCTCCACCGTATTCGGCTGGATGGGCGCGGCCTTTGGCCTTGGCTTTATCCTGGGGCCCGCGCTTGGCGGCGTTCTGGCCAGTTGGGGGCCGCAGGCGCCGTTTCTGGCCGCAGCCGCGCTGGCCTTTGTCAACGCCATCGCGATGATCGTGATGCTGCCTGAATCGCTCAGCCCCGGCCTGCGCCGCCCGTTCGACTGGCGCCGCGCCAATGTGATCAGCGCGTTTGCGCCCCTGTTCCACAGCCGCGAGGCAGCACCCCTACTCATCGCCTGGTTCTGCTGGCAATTGGCGAGCATGGTGTATCCGGCCACCTGGTCGTTCTGGAGCGCGGCACGCTTTGGCTGGGATGCGACCGCGATCGGCTGGTCGCTGGCGTTTGTCGGGCTGGTGATGGCGAGTGTGCAGACCTTTGTCACCGGACCGGTGATGGCGCGGATCGGGGAGCGGCGCGCGGCGGTCGTCGGCCTGGCCAGCGGCACGGGCGCGTTTCTGGCCTATGTTTTTGCGACCGCCGGATGGCACGCCTACGCCATTTTCCTCGTCTGCGGCCTGTCCGCGTTGACCGGGCCCGCCATGACGTCGCTGCTGTCGCGGCTCGCCGATGCCTCGCATCAGGGCGCGTTGCAAGGCGGGATCGGCAGCATGAACAGCGTGGCCGCGATCATCGCCCCGCTGATGTTGACGCAGGCGCTTGCCGCCGGCGTCGCGCGCGGACAGCCGGGCGCGGCATTTGCGCTGGCCGCCGCGCTGGCGGGGATGGCGCTGGTGATTGTCGTTTGGAAAGTGCTGAGGCGCGCGCCTTCGGAGCCGTCCACCGCCTAGCCTATCCCTCGCGCCCCGGTCGGCGGCTGAGGGCTATGTCAAGGTGCCCGCCTGCATCCACCAGCATCACTTCGCCCGTCACGCTGCGCATCGCCGGATCGAGCAGGCTGACGACGGGGGCCGCCACATCGGGCGCCATTGTGGCAAGCGCCATCGGCACGCTCGCGGCGATCCGTGCGTTGAGTTTGGCAAATCCCTCCGCCCCCAACCGCTTTTCGAACCAGCCGGTGCCGACATAGCCGGGCGCCACCGCATTGACGCGAATGGCAGGTGCCAACACCCGCGCCAGGCTCTTGGTCATGGTAATCAGCGCCCCCTTGGACGCCGCATAGGCGACCGACGACCCCATGCCAAACACCCCCGCGACCGAGGCGATATTGACGACCGCGCTCGCATCCCCCGCCTTCAGCGCAGGCGCACAGGCGCGCACCATCTGAAACGCAGCAATTACGTTGAGCTGATAGATGTCGACAAAATCATCGGCTGACAGCGCGTCCAGATCCTCATGCGCGGCAAATTTGGTGCGACCCGAATTATTGACGAGGAAATCGATCCGCCCGAACGCCTGAACCGCTGCATCGGCAAGCGAGCGGCACTGCGCATCATCGGTAATGTCGGCCCGCACCGCAATCGCCCCTCCGCCCACTTCGGCGGCAAGCGCCTCGGCATCGTCGCGGCTTGACGCATAATTGATGACGCAAGCCACGCCGCGTTCAGAGAGCATCCGCACAGTTGCGGCACCGATGCCGGTGCCGCCACCCGTCACAATCGCGACGCGCCCAGTCCAACCGGCTGCCCCACTCATGCGGCAGCACTGGGGCGCGCCGATGCACGCTCATGCCAGCTGCGCAAATTCCCCAGCTCCTCCGGCATTTTCAGCCCGATCCACTCGGCAAAATCGACCACCGACAGCAAAACAATGTCCGCCATCGAATAATCCTTGCCCGCCAGCCACGGGCGGCTCTCCAGCGCTGCATCAATCTCGGCCATCGCCACCAGCGCGCGCGGACGGTTGCTTTCACCATATTCAGTATATTGTGGCTTGACCACGCGCGCGGTGAAGGGGTGCGTATGCGCCCACACCATGCCGACTGGCATCATCAGCCGCAACTCGACCCGGCGCACCCACATGTCGACTTCCGCCACCCCCTTTGGCCCGCGCCCGAACAGCGGCGGATCGGGATTGAGCGCCTCAAGGAAGCGGCAGATTGACAGGCTTTCGGTGATGACTTCGCCGTCATCCAGCGCAAGCGCAGGGACTTGCCCCAATGGGTTGATGGCCAGAAAATCGGGGTGTTTGTGTTCCCCTGCCGGAATCGACAGCAATTTGGTGGTCAGCTTAATCCCTTTTTCCGCCAGAAAAATGCGCACCCGGCGCGGGTTGGGCGCCGGATTGGCGGCGTCATAATAAATCATCCCTGAAACCCTCTTCCCGTTTTCGAATATCGCGTATGGCATTTCAAAGCGCGCTCGCCTAGCGAATGAATGGAAGGAGCAACCGGAAATGACCGCCGCCGACGCGCTTGCCAGCAATTTTTCGACATTGCCCGACCTCATCCGCTTGCACGCGGTCGAGCGGGGCACAAAACTGGCGATAGTGGGCGAAGACGGCGCGCTTAGCTATGCCGAGCTCGATCTGGCGATGGACCAAATTGCCGTCGCGCTCCAGCGGGATGGCTTGGCGCAAGGTCAGGCGGTCGCGATCATCGGCGCGCCATCGGTTGCTTATGCCGCACTGTTCCTGGGCACGCTGCGCGCGGGCGGGGCGGCGACCCCGCTTGCACCGGGATCGACGCCTGAACAACTCGCCGCGATGATCGCCGACTGCGGGGCGGCGCATGTGTTCGTCGATGCCGCCGCCGGGGCAGCGCTGGCCGAGCACAAGGTGGCCGCCCAGATTATTCACATCGGCAGCGACGATCACACCGCCTGGCTCGCGTCGACCGACACCCGCCCCGCCCCCGTGGCCACCGCGCCCTCCGACCCGTTCAACATCATCTATTCCTCCGGCACCACCGGCACGCCCAAAGGGATTGTGCAAAGCCACGCGATGCGATGGGCGCATATCCACCGCAATGCGGGCGGGGGCTTTGGCGATGCGGTGACAATGGTGGCGACGCCGCTTTACTCCAACACAACGTTGGTGGTGTTCCTGCCGACGCTGGGCTGGGGCGGCACGGCGGTCATTATGGCGAAATTCGACGCGCGCCGTTTCCTCGAAATGGCGCAAGCGCACCGCGCGACCCATGCGATGCTGGTGCCGGTGCAATATCAACGGATCATGGCGATCCCCGATTTCGACAGGTTTGACTTGTCGAGCTTTCGGCTGAAAACCTGCACCTCCGCGCCATTTTCGGCAGCGCTCAAGGCCGATGTCTGTGCGCGCTGGCCCGGTTTGCTGGTCGAATATTACGGCATGACCGAGGGTGGCGGCACCACGATCCTCAACTGCACCGCCAATCCGACCAAGCTGCACAGCGTCGGCCAGCCCGCCGAGGGGCATGACATCCGCCTGATCGACGAGGACGACCGCGAGGTGCCACCCGGCGCGATGGGCGAAGTCGTCGGTCGTTCGCCCACCATGATGAACGGCTATCACGGACGGCCAGAGGCAACGGCCGCCGCCGAATGGTTCGACGACAAGGGCAATCGGTTCATCCGCCACGGCGATGTCGGCCGCTTTGACGAGGACGGTTTCCTGATCCTGATGGATCGCAAGAAGGACCTTATCATTTCCGGCGGGTTCAACATTTACCCCAGCGACCTCGAAGCGGTGCTGCGCGCGCACCCGCTCGTCGCCGACTGCGCGGTCGTGGGCGTCCCAAGCGAGGCGTGGGGCGAAACGCCGGTCGGGTTTTTCGTGCCCGCGCAGGCGGGGGCGGACGCCGCCGAAATCCTGCAGGCCACCAACGCACAGGTTGGCAAGACTCAGCGCCTTGCCGAACTGCTCCCGATCGCCGAATTGCCCCGCAGCGCGATCGGCAAAATCTTGAAACGCGAACTGCGCGATCAGTGGAAGGCCATGCAATGACCGCTTTGACCGAAATCCTCGCCGCAATGACGCCGGTTGACGACGGCTGGTCGGGCGCCATTCCCGCCGACTGGATGCAGGGGCGCACGAGCTATGGCGGGCTGTCCGCCGCGATGGCGCTCCATGCCGCGCAGCGTTGTGAGCCCGATCTGCCGCCGCTGCGCTCGGCCCAGATTGCATTTATCGGCCCGCTGGCCGGGCCGGTGACGGTCACCGCCACCAAATTGCGGCGCGGGCGCACCGCCGCCTTTATTCAGGCCGATGTCGTGTCGGACGCGGGGCTTGGGCTGCGCGCGACGTTTGTGTTCATGGCGGATCAGCCATCGGTCGTCGATTTTGACCAGCGCGCGCTGGTCGCTCACCGCCCGCCTGCCCCCGGCACCAAGCTTTGGAGCGGGCCAGAAGGATTCTTTGCGCATAACTTTGAATTTCTCGACCTGAAGGACGAAAGCCTGCGCCCGGCCGATTTGCTGCGCTGGGGACGGATGAAGGCGCATGACGGGATTGACCCGATGGTGCACGTAATGGCGATTGCCGATGGTCTGCCGCCGTCCGCCATCCGCCTGTTCGGCAAGCAGATCGGGCCAATCAGCTCGCTGACATGGATCATCAACCTGTTGACCCCCGCCCCGGTCACCACGGACGGCTGGTGGTTGCTGGGTGCGAAGTCGGACTTTGCCCGCAATGGCTGCTCCAGCCAGACGATGACGCTGCACAATGCCGATGGCGTGCTGATGGCGGAGGGGATGCAGAGCGTCGCCATTTTCGGCTGAGGCGGCCCGCCCCCGGGCCCACGGGCTTTTGCGACAGTTTGCGACAATTTACCCGCGCGCTGACAAAGCGCCGCGACAATTGTCGCAGAAACATCCGATCAACAGGGCGGAACGACGCACATGCAAAGGAACTCACGATGAAAAATTGGATCGCCAGTGCCGGGCTGATGAGCGCGATGATGGGAAGTGCGGCCTGCGCCGAACCTGCGCCGTCGGCGCAAACCGCCCCTGCCAGTGCCGCGACGCCCAAGCCGGAAACGCGCACGCGCGCCGAATTCCTGGCGGAGGCGGCCAAACGCTTTGATGCGATGGACATTAACAAGGACGGCCTGCT
>DHHS01000071.1:0-176 GCA_002403415.1 Sphingomonas sp. UBA4766
GTGGTGCAATATGCCGCGTCAAAGGGGGTACGCGACTTTGCCGGTCTCGTGCCCAACGGCCTTTATGGTGACCGCGCATCGACCGCGCTGCTCCGCGCGGTGGAGGACAATGGCGGGCAGGTCGTTAGTCTTCAGGCCTATAGCCGTCAGCCTGGTGCGCTGACGGCGGCGATCAC
>DHHS01000071.1:571-3497 GCA_002403415.1 Sphingomonas sp. UBA4766
ACCGCAGTGCCGATCATCCGGCGCAGCGGCGGGCCAACCGCGCAAGTGCTCGGCACCGATCTTTGGAATACCGAAAGCGCGCTGGCGGCATCGCCCGCGCTCCAGGGGGCGTGGTTCGCGAGCGTGTCCGATGGGCTTTATCGCCAGTATGCGGTCAAATACCGCACCCGCTTTGGCAAGGCGCCTTATCGCTTGTCGAGCCTCGGCTATGACGCGGTGCTTTTGACTGTGCGGATCATGCGGGAATGGCGGATCGGCGCGCCGTTCCCGACCGAGCGGCTGACCGATCGCGGCGGCTTTGCAGGGCTCGACGGCGCGTTCCGCTTTGGCGCGGATGGGGTCGCCGAACGTGCACTCGAAGTGCAGGAAATCCGGGGTGGCGCGACCGTGACGGTCAGCCCGGCACCGACGGGATTTGGGCGCTGATCCTTTAAACCAGGATATGCATCCAAAGCGGCTGGCCGGTAAGGCTCGCCGATCCCTGAAGCGTTTGCAGCGCCTGCGCGACCGCGCGTTCCGGCCCTTCGTGTGTGACAATCGCGACCATCACGCTGCCGTCACCCACCCGCCCGCGTTGGATCAGGCTTTCGATCGACACGCCCGCATCGCGCATCGCGGCGGCAATTTCGGCGAGCACCCCCACTTTGTCGGCAACGGTGAAGCGAACATAGGCGCGGCCGCGCCGCCCGCCGCTGTCAGCAGGAGCCGGGGCAGCGAGTTCGGCGGTCGGCATGGCATAGGGTGCGCCATATTCGCCGCGCGCAATATCGATCAGGTCGGCGACCACCGCGCTGGCGGTCGGGCCATCGCCGGCGCCTGCGCCCTGAAACAACAGCCGTCCGACAAAATTCCCCTCCGCCACCACGGCATTGGTCGCACCCGTCACATGCGCGAGCGGATGGTCGATCGGCACCAGATGCGAGTGCACCCGTTGAAACAGCCCATCCGGCCCAGCCTCCGCCAGCCCGATCAGCCTGATGCGATAGCCAAGCGCCGCCGCCTCGGCGATGTCGGCCGCGAGCACGTCACGAATGCCGCCTGCTTCCACGCCGCTAAACATCGGCTGAGTGCCAAAGGCGATGCTGGCGAGGATCGACAGCTTGTGGGCGGCATCGACGCCGTCGATGTCGAAGCTGGGGTCGGCCTCGGCAAAGCCCAGCGCCTGCGCCTGGGCGAGTACATCGGCAAAGTCGCGCCCCTCGGCTTCCATCTTGGACAGGATGAAATTGCAGGTGCCGTTCAAAATGCCATAGACACGCGCAATGTCATTGGCGGCTGTGCCGTCGCGCAGTCCTTTGATAACCGGGATGCCGCCGGCCACTGCGGCCTCGAATTTCAGCGGCGCGCCTGTGCCCTCCGCCGCGCGGGCGAGCTCAAGTCCGTGATGCGCCATCATAGCCTTGTTTGCGGTGACGAGTCCCTTGCCGGCTGCGAGCGTGGCACGGGCGAGCGCCAACGCCGGGCCATCCGATCCGCCGATCAGTTCGACGATGACATCGGCATCAGCCTCGGCAAGTTTGGTCGTATCATCCACCCAGCTAAAGCGGGCGATGTTGACGCCGCGGTCCTTGGCCCGGTCGCGTGCGGACACGGCGACAATCTCAATCCGGCGCCCGGCGCGGCGCGCAATCAAATCGCGATTGGCGTCGAGCAGCCGGATCACCCCGCCGCCCACGGTGCCAAGGCCAGCAAGCGCGATGCGCAACGGTTTCGTGTCGGTCATCCCCCCAGCGTTGCGGGTCCGACGCTGCGCCGTCAAGCCTTTACCAGCCCGATTTCGACCAGCCGTTCGTGCAGATAATCATGCGCGGTGATCGGTGCGGGATAGCGATTGGGGTTGGCAACACTCACGCAGCCGGGCAGCGTTTCGATCAGGAAATCGGGTGCTGGATGCAGGAAAAAAGGCATCGAATAGCGCGGTGTCCCGCGACGCTCCGGCGGCGGGTTGACGACGCGGTGGGTGGTCGAGGGCAAAACATGGTTGGTCAGCCGCTGCAACATATCGCCGACATTGACGACCAGCGCGCCTTCGGGCGGCTTGACGGCGAGCCATTCGCCGTCCCGGTCAAGCAGTTCAAGCCCGGCTTCCTCTGCGCCCAGCAACAGCGTGATGAGGTTGATATCCTCATGCGCGCCCGCCCGCACCCCTTCTGCATCCGCCGGGATCGGGGGATAGTGGAGCAGGCGCAGGATCGAATTGCCGTCCTTCACCGCCGGGTCAAACCAATTGGCGGCCAGCCGCAGATGCCGGGCGATCGCCGACAGGATGACATCGCCCGCACGGTCGAACGCGGCGAACAGCTCGGTAAACGTCTCGCGAAAGCCTGAGGGCTGGTCGGGCCAGATGTTTTGCGGCATCAGCCCCTCAAACCGGTGCCCGGCGGGGAGCGGGCGACCGACATGCCAGAATTCCTTCAGGTCAACCGCGCTCGCGCCCTTCGCAATCTCGGTCTTGAAGGGGGTATAGCCGCGCTGGCCCCCGCCTGAGGGTAAGAAATAACGCCGCTTTTCGTCTTCGCTTAGGTCAAACAAGGCCTTGGTTTGTGCCCAGGCGCGCGCGACAAGCTCGTCGGGCACGCCGTGATCGGCGACAATCGCAAAGCCAAAGCGTTCGAACGAACCACCAATCGCGGCGGCAAAGCCGTCGGGGTCGCCGGCATTTTGGGAGAGCGATAGCGTGGGGACTTGGTCAAGCGCATCTTGCATGGGTCGGGTCCGGTATTGGGTCATGGCCGACATAGGATGATGCGCGGCGCACCGCCAGTGGCGTCAACGCCCGCGTGTCACCCCTGGCTTACCACACCCATCGCCGCACCCCCGGGGGCTGCCATCAGGTCGAGCCGGAACGGCTTGCCGCCCTTGTCCGTCCCGATCAGGCTGTCGCCATCGACCCGCAGCTTATAGCCCGCTTTGCTCAATTCGGTTT
>DHHS01000074.1:0-14482 GCA_002403415.1 Sphingomonas sp. UBA4766
TTGGCCGATGCGGGCTGCGGCACCCCGCGCGGCGTGCGTGCCGGTTTGAGCGGCGCTGGTGCCGCGACCGGCGGCTCGACCGGAGTGGGCACGAACACTGCAACCGCCGGGGGAATGACGGGCGAGGGGCGCATCGCCCCGCGCGGCCAAAATGCGATAAGCACCAGCACCAACGCATAGAGCATCGCGACCAATGCCGCCGAAATTGCCCGCTGGCGCGGCGTGACCGAAACATAGCCTGCGACTGCGACTCGACCAAGCAACATGGCCTGATTCCAATCACGCCGCGCGCTTCATTTCAAGCCAAACCCGTGGCTTAAGCGGCGCGCTTCTCCAGCGCGGTCGCGGCCTCAGCCATCAGGGTCGCCAGGATATCGGCCACCGGCTCCTCACGCGTGACCATGCCTACCGACTGCCCGGCCATCAGCGAGCCATTTTCGACATCGCCATCAATCACCGCGCGGCGCAGAGCCCCCGCCCAGTAATGCTCGATCCGCAATTGCGCCGCCGCCATATCGACTTCGCCTGCATCCAGCGCGGCGGCAACCTCGCGCTGCGTCACCAGAAACCGTTCCGCTCCCGCATTTTTGAGCGCGCGGACAGGGATGACGGGCAAGCGCGGATCAATCTGCACACTCGCCACCGCATCACGGGCGGACGCTCGAAAAAACGCCTTTTTGAAATTCGGATGAGCGATGCTCTCAACCGCACAGGCAAAGCGGGTGCCGAGCTGCACGCCGGCCGCGCCCATATCGACATAGGCCGCAATCGCTTCTCCCCGGCCAATGCCACCGGCGACAAACACCGGCACCTTGTCGGCGACTTCGGGGAGGATTTCCTGTGCGAGCACGCTGGTTGAGACAGGGCCGATATGGCCGCCCGCCTCCATCCCTTCCACCACCAGCGCGTCCACGCCCGAGCGGATCAGCTTTTTGGCTAAGCTCAGCGCAGGGGCGAAGCAAATCAGCTTGGCGCCCGCCGCCTTGATCGCCTCAATCGCGCCTGCGGGCGGCAACCCGCCCGCCAAAACGATGTGCGACACCTGATGCCGCGCGCACACCGCGATCAGATCGCCAAGCTGCGGGTGCATGGTGATCAGGTTGACGCCGAAGGGCTTTGCGGTCAGCGACTTCGTCGCAGCGATCTCGGCATCAAGCAGTTCAGGCGACATCGCCCCGCACGCGATCAGGCCAAAGCCGCCCGCGTTCGACATCGCAGCGACCAGATTGCGCTCCGACACCCATGACATCGCGCCACAGATAATCGCAGCCTCGCTGCCCAGAAAATCGCACCCGCGCGCCATGCGGCGCTGAAGGCGCGCGGCGCCCGTGCTCACGCAGCCACCGCTGCATCGAGGCCATAAGCGGTGTGCAGCACACGCACTGCCAGCTCGGTCTCGTCCTCGTCGATCAGCACACTGACCTTGATTTCGCTGGTCGTGATTGCCTGAATGTTGATGCCGCGCGCGCCGAGCGTCTTGAACATCGTGGCGGCCACGCCCGCATGGCTGCGCATGCCAACGCCCACCACCGTGACCTTTGCAACGCGGGTGTCGTGCATCATCCGGGTATAGCCAATCGCCCCCTGTCCCTGCCCCAGCACGTCGAGCGAACGCGCAAGATCGGCAGCGGGCACGGTGAAGGTCACGTCGGTCGATCCGCTTGAATGCGCGATATTCTGGACAATCATGTCGACGTTGATCCCGGCTTCCGCCAGGGGGGTAAAGATCGCGCCGACCGCACCGGGCCGGTCGGGCACATCGGTCAGCGTGATCTTCGCTTCATTCTTGTCGTGCGCGATGCCCGTGATGAGTTGCCGTTCCATATCGCCCAATTCCTCTTCACTCACGATCAGCGTGCCGGTATCGTCATTGCCATCGACGAAAGACGACAGCACGCGAATCCGCACCCCTTCCTTCATCGCCAGCCCGACCGAGCGCGTTTGCAGCACCTTTGCCCCCACACTCGCCAGTTCGAGCATTTCCTCATAGGTCACGCGCGCCAGTTTGCGCGCGCGTGGCACAATGCGCGGGTCGGTGGTGTAAACGCCATCGACATCGGTGTAGATGTCGCACCGCTCCGCCTTCATCGCGGCGGCCACTGCGACCGCCGATGTGTCAGACCCGCCGCGACCAAGGGTTGAGACCCGGCCTTCGCTCACCCCCTGGAAACCGGGGATGACGGCCACTTCGCCAGTTGACAGCGCTGCCTCCATCGCGATCGCCTCGATCCGCGCGCTGCCATGGGCGGCTGTGGTATCGATCGGCAACTGCCAGCCAAGCCAGCTGCGCGCGGGCACCCCGATCGCTTGCAGCGCAATCGCGAGCAGCCCGCTGGTCACTTGTTCGCCCGATGCGACCACGACATCATATTCGCGCGCGTCGTAAAGCGATGACGCCTCGCGACAGAAATTGACCAGCCGGTCGGTCTCACCCGCCATGGCGGAAACCACCACCGCGACCTGATGCCCGGCATCAACTTCGCGCTTCACGCGGGCGGCGACGGCGCGTATCCGTTCGGTCCCGGCCATCGACGTGCCACCAAATTTCATCACAATACGGGCCATGGCCGGTAGACTGCTCCTTTGAGCTTTGCAGCGGGCGCTGTTACTGGCGGTGGCTTGCAAAGGCAAGTTTGATGACCCCGCGCGGAGGATCGCATGACCGACACCACCATCGACCCCAATGAAGCCGCGCATTTCGGTCGGCTCGCGGCCGATTGGTGGAATCCAAAGGGGTCATCGGCGATGCTCCACCGGCTTAACCCGGTGCGGCTGGGTTACTTGCGCGAACGGATCGACGCGCATTGGGGAAGCGATGCCAGCGCCTACGCACCGCTGGCGGGCAAGCGTGCGCTGGATGTTGGATGCGGCGCGGGCCTGTTGTGCGAGCCGCTGGCGCGGATGGGCGCGGCGGTAACCGGACTGGATGCGGCACCCGAAAACATCGCAGCGGCCAAGACCCATGCCGCGCAATCGGGCCTGAGCATCGACTATCGCACGGGCTCGGTCGAGGATTTGGACGACGCATCATTCGACCTTGTCACCAGTCTGGAAGTAATCGAGCATGTGAGCGACCCGGCTGCGTTCGTGCGCGGACTGGCGCGGGCGCTGGCCCCGGGCGGGCTGATGATCCTGTCCACGCCCAACCGCACGGCGCTGTCGCGGATTGCGCTCATAACCGTTGCGGAGGGGTTGGGGCACATCCCGCGCGGCACCCATGATTGGAGCCAGTTCCTGAAGCCCGATGAGCTTCGTGCGCTGATATCCGGCGCCGGGCTGGCCATTGCCGACATGCGGGGATTGCGCTTTTCGCCGCTAACGGGCTTCGCGATGGGCGACGACCTCAGCCTCAATTACTTCGCCGTCGCCCACCATCCGGTTTAACCCATCACATTGCGCCCGCGGTTGACGGTCGCGGTGTGGCCGATGGTGGATGCCATCGACCTGGCCTTGATCGTGTCGACAAAAATCCAGTCATTGGTCACACGCTCGGGCGTGAGCGTCAGCACCATATAGCCGCGCTGCGAGGTATCGCACCATTTCAGTTCCGGGCTCGACGCGACGAGCGCGGCGGCGACCTGCTTCGGATCGACCTTGATCGCGCTTTCATAGCCGGGCGAGGTGACACCATGCCCGGCAAATTCGACGCCCGCCGCCTTGCCGTCCTGGGCCAGGTCATAGGCCCAGCCATTATGGCTATCCCCCGAAATCACGACGAGATTGGCACCAGCCGCCTGCGCGCCCTTTAAGAAGCGCGCGCGCGCTGCCGGATAACCGCCCCAGCTATCGAAATTGGAAGGCAGCCCCGCCTTTGACGCGGCAATCCCGGCCATCACATAGTTGCGCGTGCGCGGCGGTGCGTCAGGCGCGAGCCAGCCCGCCGCTGCCTCCGGCACCATGGTGGTGCCCATGATCGTGCCAAAGCCGACCACTTGCCACTGCTGCCCGGCCTTCACCGAATGGCGGATGCCATGCGCCAGCCATTCCTCCTGCTGCGACCCCATCATCGTCATCGACGGGTTTTGCCACGCGCCGTCCCGGAATTCTGTCAATGCCTTGGTCACGTTGAGATTGCGGAACAAGGGCGCAATGTCGGGCTGTTTGGTGCGACCCAAGAGCCGGGTTTCGGTGCGGAACAACGTTGCCAGCGTACCGATGTCATAGGCCTTCCAGGGCTCATCCGAGATCGGCATCCATTCGCGATAAACCTGGATGGAGGCGGCGCGGCGCACGCTCCAATCGCCCTCGTCATTCTGGTGGTTTTGCGCGCCCCCCTCCCAAGAATCATTGGTCGATTCATGGTCGTCCCACTGCATGATCATCGGCACCGACTGATGCAGTTTTTGCAGATCGGGGTCAGCGCGGTAGCTGGCAAACCGCAGGCGGTAATCGGCCAAGCGCACCATTTCGGTCGCCGGTTCGATCACCCGACCCGCGACCGTGTCTTCAAGCGCGGGATAGTTGCCGATGGCATATTCATACATGTAATCGCCAAGATGGATCGCCAGGTCCAGATCGCCCTGCGCCGTTGCATGTGCATAGGCATTGAAATAGCCAAAGGGCAGGTTGGAACAGGAGAATATGCCCGCCTTGAACGATTTGACCGGCCCTTCCGGCAGGGTCTTGGTCCGGCCGACGGGCGATTTACTGCCATCGGGCGCGATGAAGCGATAGAAATACACGGTCCCGGCGCGCAGCCCCCCGACCGTAATCTTTGACGTCCAATCGCGCCACGGCCCGGTCACTTGCGTGCCCCCGCCGACGATCTTGGCGAAGTCGGCGGTCGCCGACATCTCGACCCGCAGGTCGGCCGAGTCGCCCGTTTCGGGGACATAGCGCGTCCACAACAGCATCGAATCGCTCATCGGCTCGCCGCTCGCCACCGAATGGGTAAAGCCGCGCGCCGCCGAAATGGCGGGTGTCTGGGCAAAACCGGGGATCGCCAGCGCGCCTGCGCCTAGCGTGCCGGTCAACAACAGCGAACGGCGATCAATCCGGATGGTCATGGCAGGCCCCCTGTGCACTTTGAAATTGGACGGTTCAATTTACACAAGCGAATGCACCGCCGATATGGACGATTCGTGACACGACCGCTTTCGATAAACAATTTTGGCTGGGCGGCGTTTATCCCACTGCCGACACTGGGGTTGATCGCGCTGGCGATGATCCGCCCGTTCGACCATGACGAGAGCCAATATGTCGCCGCCGCCCTGCTCAGCGCGGGCGGCCTGCCCTATCGCGACTTCGCTTATTTGCAGACGCCGCTTCAGCCGATGCTGCTCGCGCCCCTTGCCGTCGCATCGGGGATATGGGTGTGGCCCGTGTTGCGCGCGGTGAACGCGCTGTGCGGGGCGGCAATGCTGGCCGCTTGTTATGCCGCTGCGCGTCAGGGGGGCGCAGCAGCCCGCCCGGCGCTGCACGCCACCGCACTGATGGCGTGCTGCGACATTTTCCTGTTCACCAGCGCAGTCGCGCGCAACGACGCGATCCCGGCGATGCTCCTCGCGATCGCGCTGTGGTTCGTCATGAGACGGATAGCCGGCACCGCGCGCCCGGTCGAAGCCGTTGCCATCGGCCTGTTGTTGAGTGCTGCCGCCGCCGCCAAGATTTCGTTCGCGCTCCCCGCCGCCGCTTATGGGCTTTATGCGCTCGCCAATCGTGATCACCGGCCCGCATTGCTGGCGCTGGGCGCGGTGCCCGCCGCCGCGCTGATGCTGTGGCTTTATGCCGTGGCACCGGCGGCGTGCTGGTTCGGAGTGTTCACCTTTCCCGCGCAAGCGCCCGCCGAATGGTATCTGGCGCAGGGGATGCCCACCAAGCTCAGCCTGATCGGCAAGGCGCTCGACACGATCAAATTCCTCGCGCTTGGTCCCGCCCTGATGGCGCTCGTGATTGCCCTGCGCTGGCCCGGGCGCACGGCGACCGAGCGGTTGCTCGACCTGATGATCGTCGCGGGGGTGGTAGCCGCACTTTTACCCGAGCCGACCTGGCGGCAATATCTGTTGCCGATCCTGCCGCCGCTTTTCATTAGGCTGGCACTGGTGTGGACGCGTGTGCCGCCCGGGCGCGGCGCGCGGATCGCCGCCGTCATCTTTTCGATCGGCGGCCTGGCCCCCTCGGTGGAGGCGGGGTTGCGCGCGTCATTTGGCGTGCCCATGGTGACGGTGATCGAGCAGGGCGCGGCGCTGCGCACTGTCTTTGCCAAGGCAGGCGGGGTGGGTCCAGTCGCCACGCTGTCGCCGCAACTCTTGCCGGCCGCTGGCCTTGCCATCGACCCGCGCTTTGCCCCGGGCCCGTTTTACTTTCGCAGCCTGAACCTGCTCAACGCGCAGCAGGAACGGCAATTCCACCTCATCTCGCGCAACCGGATCGAAACCGCCGACCCGTTCCATGCGATCCTGACCGGGGGCGAAGCAGCATGGATGTCGGGCGAGGCGAGCGACGATCAGCCGCTGATCGACTATGCGGTCGCGCGCGGCTGGCGACGTTTGCCGGTGCTCGGCGGACGATTGACGCTATACCTTCCGCCGCGCCGCGCACCTTAATTCTTCATCGGCGACAAACCGCTCAATCCGCGCAGATATTGCGCGCGAATGGTGATGGTGGTGATGCCTGAGCCAACCTCAACCGTCGATGCGGCAATCTTGGGCTTGCTTGCACCAATGCGGGTGTTGCTGGTGATGCCGCCGCCATCGCTCCAGAAATTGAACTTGTTCTTGCCATCGCGGTCATGGGTAAAAAACAGACCATAGCTGCCCGGGGCTGGCACCTGGATGCACATTTCAACCGGGCCGGTCGCAGGGGTGTCCGCCCAGACGCGGCGGAACACCTTTCCCTCTTTTGCCAAATCGCGATCATCGCGCAGGAAATCGGCCGCCGTTGCCGGATAAAGCTCCAGCTTGAGCCGCCCCTTGCGGTCCTTCAACCCCGCAACAATAACGTGCACCGCCGGGCCATTGCCCGCATCGCAAGCGGCGGCATCGCTGCCAATCGTCGGGCGTCCCCCCGCTGCCAGCGGTGCTGCGCCAAACGCTGTGGTAAGGACAAGCGGATAAAGGGCATCGCGAACACGCATCAAAATTTCCTCATCAGGGCCTGAAGTCCAAACACCAGGGTCAGCGCCAGATGCAGCACCAAGGTAAAGGCAGCGGTGATCGCGACCACCGCCGAAACTCCCGCGTCCTGACCCACCAACAAGACGGTAAAATTGGCAAAAAGAAGGTCTTTATTTGGCACCAGCGGCAAGCGCCCCACGAGCATCCGCCCCGCCGACAGGATCATCAGACTGCCCAGCCCAAGCTCCGGCAACCCCAGCCGCCATACAATCGCGACCAAGAACGCCGCCGCCCCGAGCCGGGCCATATGCACCGCAAAAATCCACCACCGCGCGCCCTTTGGCAATGAAAACACGCGCCGTGCAAAGATGAGGAACGGGAGCGAGGTTGCGATCACGACTCCCACCGACCATACCAGCGACAACCCCAGATCGGGCGGGACCGCGCGATAGGCAAAGGGCAGCGCCAGCGCGACCAGCAGCAACGTCACAACATTGCCCGCCAGCGCCGACAGGATGCTGACGTCCTTTACCGCGCCAAAGGGGGCAGCAACCATCTGCGCGCGCGCCTTGGCCCAACTGTAGAAGTAAACTTCGCCGGCATAGCCAAGCACGACTTCATTCGCGATTCCCTTTTTTAGGAGAGCGGCAAAGCCCGCTGCGGGCAGGCGCCACAACCGCCTGAAAATCACGAAATCGCCGACCGGCACGGTCAGATACAGCGCAACCGAGGCAATGTAGAACCATGGATCGCGCGGCAATGCCTGGCTAAAACCCGCCAGTCCTTCGCCGAACAGCGCGCGCGCCAGCCCAAGCACCATCGCCAGCGTGAGCAGCGTGCCACCGACCGTTGACCAGCGGCTTGGCGCAGCGGCACCATAGGTGGACATAGTGTCAAGCCCCGGATCAGCGAATGGCCCGGTCCGGGCCCCTGTCCGGGCCCATCTCCGGGCAAGGGGAATGTGCATCACCACTATGTCCTGAACGCCGAGAAATCGCGGCAATTGTCATGAGGTTAGAGGGCAATTGCGGCAAGGTTACGGCCATGGCGCAGCGCGAATTTGGGGACGCGGACCCCCCGCTTCAACCCCGCCCGTGCGGCGCGCTTAGCGGGGCGGTCGCACCGCATCGGGGTGCGCAGCGGCAAAGCCGGGCAACGCGGCGGCGGCGGCATCAATCGCCACCAACCGAGGATAATCGTCAAGCGGCACTGCAAAGCGGCGTGCATTGAACATTTGCGGCACCAGACAAACATCGGCGATACCGGGCGCTGCCCCTCCCAGATACGGCCCGTCACCCGCCAGCGCCTCCAGCGCGGCAAAGCCGCCCGCGATCGTCGCCCGGTACCACTCATCCTTCGCGACCTGATCCGCGCCGAACTGCGCCTCCAGCCGCTTGAGCACGCGCAGATTGTTGAGCGGGTGGATATCGGCGGCGATCACCAGCGCCTGCGCCATCGCCCGCGCGCGCTGTGCCGGGTCGGCGGGGATGAGGCGGGGTTCGGGGAAAGTCGCGTCTAGCCATTCGATAATCGCGATGCTCTGAATCATCGCCACACTGTCGGCTTCAAGGGTTGGCACCTGCGCTTGCGGATTGCGGGCCCGGTTGGCGTCGCCAAATTGTTCGGCCGCGACCAGGTCCACGGCCACGCGCTCATACGCAAGGTCCTTTATTGCCAGCGCAATCCGCACCCGATAACACGCAGATGACCGCCAATAATCGTATAGTCGCAGCTTCATGTCGCCCTTCCTTCGTCCCTGCCGCCGCCGGGCTCCGCATCACCCAGTGCCGCTTCGGAACCGCGCTCCAGCGCGACCTTGATCATCGCGATCAACGGGTCAGCCAGCGCCAGCCCCAGCACCCCGAACAAGGTGCTCGCCAGGATCTGCGACGACAGCGTCAGCGCCGGCGGCATGTCGACCGTGTTTTTCGCAATCATTGGGATAACGACATAACCGTCGAAATTCTGGATCGCGAAATAGATGATGATTGCCCAGATGCCCTGTTCCTGCCCCGCCGAAAAGCCGACCGCGACCATCAGCACCCCCGAAATCAGCGCGCCGATATTGGGAATGAACGCCAGCATGCCCGTAATGATACCCAGAAGCAGCGCCATCGGCACCCCGGCGAGCCAAAGCGCCAGCCAGATCAACACCCCTTCGACCAGCATCCCCAGCAACCGCCCGGCAAGCAGGCGACGCATTGTGTGCGCCATACGGTCCATGGTGATCGCCCATTCGGCGCGCATATCGGAGGGGACCAGCCATTCGAGCCCGCGCTCGTAAATCCGTGGTTCAATCGCGACAAAAAGCCCAATCACCACGATCATCAACCCGCTCGCCAGTGCCCCCGCCGCCGTCCCCACGAACGAGGTCAGCCGCCCGAACGATCCCAGCGCCTGTTGAAGGAGCGCATTCATATCCGCTGGCCCCGGCATCATGCCGTGCTCGTTCGCCCAGGCGAAAATGCGGTCGGCCTGCGCGGTCAGCGTGACGCGCAGCTCGGCAAACTGATCGGCCACTTGCACGCCGGTCATGAAAATGACGCCGCCGATGAACGCAATTGTCAGCAGAACAACGATCATCAGCCGCCAGCCGCGCGGCAAGGGCAGCACCCGGCCCAGCAAACGCACGCCGCCATCGAGCATCGATGCAAATACCAACCCGCCAAAGATAATTAGCAGCGGTTGGATCAGCAGCACGACGAGCGCCATCGCCCCCGCCAGCCCCAGCCACACTGCCGCCCGCTTCAATTCCTTGCGGATAACGGGGTCGCGCAATTCGCTGGGCCCCGGCCCTTGGACCAGCGGCGTTCCGGGCGGTGGCGCAGTGCTCATGGTACGTGCCGCCCTATTTGACGCGGGCCGCGTGGAGCGAAGTCCCCGCCCGCCCGCCGCGGAATGATTGACCCCAGGTCAGCGGGTTCCAGCTCCCCTCGCCCGTTTTGGAATAGCTGATAAACTCGGCGCGACCGCCCAGATTTTCCCACGGCACCGGCCCGCCCAGGCCAAGCGAGGCGACGGGAAAGCGACTGTCGGCGCTGCGATCGCGGTTGTCACCCATCACGAACACATGGCCTTCGGGGATTTTGACGGGGCCGTAAAAATCGCCCTCGCTCCGGCCCAGTTCCACCGTATCGTAACGACGGCCATTGGGGAGCGTTTCGGTCACCACCGGCAAATGGCAGTAAAGTCGGCCATCGGCACCTTGACGGATGACATCGCCATATTCGGCCGGGCTGCACTGCGCATTCAGATCAACCGGAATTGCCTTGTCATGCACGGGCCCGCGCTGAAGCGGCTTGCCGTTCAAAATGACGACGCCGTCGCGCACTTCGATCGTGTCGCCGGGCAGGCCGATGACGCGTTTGATATAATCGTCGGTCTTGCCAGGCGGCGCGATGATGACCACGTCGCCCCGTTCGGGCAATTGGCCAAGCAACCGCCCCTTCATGAACGGCAGCACATGAAAGGTCGGCGAGATATAGGAAAAGCCATAGGGGAATTTGCTGACCACCAATTGGTCACCGACCAGCAGGCCGGGCAGCATCGATTCCGACGGAATGTAGAACGGTTTGGCGATGAAGGTGTGAAAGCCCAGCACCGCGAGCACCAGCCAGAAAATGCCGCGCAGTTCAGACACCCAGTCAGTCTTTGCCTTGGGTTTTTGATTGGGCTGGGCCGCTAATTGGGCGGGCGCTTGCTTGTCTTCGCCTGCGTTCAACACCGCGTCGTCTTGTGCCATCACTACATTCCTTAACGCGCCACGGCCTCGATCACCACAAATGCCTGAGCCCAGGGGTGATCGTCGGTCAATGACAAAAATATGGTCGCGACGTGGCCTTCGGGCGTGATTGCGTCAAGCCTTGCCTTGGCCCCGCCGGTCAGCGCGAGCGTCGGCGCGCCCGACGGTGCATTGACCACGCCGATGTCGCGCATGAACACCCCGCGCCTGAAACCCGTCCCCACCGCCTTTGAGAAGGCTTCCTTGGCGGCAAAGCGCTTGGCGAGCGTGCCCGCGCGAGTCAGCGGGCGGCTCGCCGCCTTGGTGCGTTCGGCATCAGTGAACACGCGTTGCTCGAACCGCGCGCCGAACCGGTCGAGCGACGCCGCAATCCGTTCGATATTGCACAGGTCAGACCCGATGCCGATGATCACGGCAACGCCCTCACCGGGCGGCGTCCATCGCTGCGCGCATTGCCCGGACCGCATCGCCAAGCCCGGAAAAAATCGCATCCGCGATCAGCGCATGGCCGATGTTCAGTTCGCGCAGTTGCGGAATCGCAGCAATTGGCGCGACATTGTCCAGCGTCAGCCCATGCCCCGCATGAACCTCGATGCCGTTTTTCGCCGCCAGCGCCGCCGCATCGGTCAGCCTGTGCAGCTCTTCGGCCTGCGCATCACCCGCCAGTTCGGCATAGCGGCCGGTGTGGAGTTCAAGCACTGGCGCGCCAAGCCGCAGCGTCGCTTCCACCTGGTGCGGGTCAGGCTCGATGAACAGGCTGACCCGGCACCCCTCCTCGCCCAGCAAGTCGACCAGCCGCTTGATACGGTTATGCTGTCCGGCGGCGTCAAGCCCGCCCTCGGTGGTGCGCTCCTCACGCTTTTCGGGCACGATGCACACGGCATGTGGGCGGTGGCGCAGCGCAATTGCCAGCATTTCATCGGTCGCTGCCATCTCCAGGTTGAGCGGGATCGTGAGCGTGTCCATCAACCGCGCGATGTCTTCGTCGGTGATGTGGCGCCGATCCTCGCGAAGATGGGCGGTGATGCCATCAGCGCCCGCCTGCGCCGCGACCATCGCCGCGCGCACCGGATCGGGATAGCCGACGCCGCGCGCGTTGCGCACGGTTGCCACATGATCGATGTTGACACCCAGCCGGAGAGTCTTGCTCATGCCAGCCCCCGGCTTCCGGGCTTGACCGCCGGAATCGCGGCAAGCTCAGGCGGAAGCGCGTCGGCAGGGTAGGCGGGAATATCGAGCTTGCACAATGAGACCAATGGCACGCCGACGTCCGCTGTGCCGTTAGACCGGTCGATGATGCACGCTGCCCCGACCAACATGCCCGTATGCTGGCGGATCGCGGCGATGCACTCGCGCGACGAAAGCCCGGTTGTGACCAGATCCTCAACCATCACCACCCGCGCGCCGGGCGCGATTTCGAAATTGCGGCGCAGTTCAAAGGCGCCATCGACTCGTTCGACAAACACAGCCTTGCAGCCGAGCGCGCGCGCCGTCTCATAACCCGGAATGATGCCGCCCATTGCGGGCGACACCACCAGATCAACCGGGCCAAACGCCTGGGTGATCCGCGCAGCAAGCGCGCGCGCCAGCCGTTCGGTGCGCACCGGGTCCTGAAACACCAGCATCTTTTGCAGGAAAACCGGCGAGCGCAGCCCCGATGACAGGATAAAATGCCCGTGCATCAACGCGCCTGCGGCCCGGAATTCGTCAAGCACTTCAGCTTCAGTCATCAACGTCTTGGTCCTTTGCGGGCCATGCCCGGCTGCTTCTTTTGCCCGGTGTGATAGGGTTGCGACACGCGCGGCGCAACGCAGCACCGCTTACCTAGCCTAAAAAAGGTATGCGATATGCTTGAGAGCATGGACACTGGTCGGTATAGGCGTTGTGAATTGGGTGGAATCCACGCCCAAAGCTGCGGAAATAGCGGCACTCTCTTGTGACGGGGCGATACGAGCTGATGTTGAAATTCGGGCGATATTCGGGATTGCTGGCGGCGCTGGCCGCAACCGGGCTGATGATGGGAAGCATAAGTCACGCCCAAACGCCGTCGACCGCGCCCGCCGCAACCACAACAGCACCCGGCGTCGCCGTTACCGCCGATCAGCCCGCTGCAACATCTGCTGCACCCGAAGCCACCAATCCCTTGCTTGCCGTTGATGGCGGCCCGGCGGTGGCGATCAGGGCCGATGCTGGTCAGCCCGTCGATGGCTGGGTCGATGTGCAGAATCAGGTAACGCCCACCGGCAGGCGCGCGGCGTGGATGCACGGGTCCGTACTGATGCCGGTGATTACCGCCATTTCGATCTTCGTGCTCGCACTGCTGGTCTGGTGCGTGGTGCGGTATCGCCGCGCGGCCAATCCGGTGGCGTCGAAGACCAGCCACAACACCATGATCGAAGTCATTTGGACGCTGGCGCCGGTAGTCATTCTGGTCGGTATCGCAATTCCGTCGATCGGGCTGTTGCAGGCGCAGTTCAAGCCCGCGCCGTCAAACGCAATCACGCTGAAGGCGGTCGGCAACCAATGGTATTGGACTTATCAATATCCCGACAATGGCGGCTTTGAAATCACGTCCAACATGCTGAAAGAAAAGGGCGAGACTGCGGAGGGCGAGCGGGCGCGCACCGACGCCGACGGCCCGCCGCTGCTGGCGACCGACAACCGCGTGGTGCTGCCCGTCGGCGTGCCGATCCGGTTGCTGACCACATCGGCGGACGTGATCCACGCCTGGGCTATCCCGGCGTTCTGGATCAAGCTCGACGCGATTCCCGGTCGCATTAACGAAACCAACTTCACGATTCAAAAGCCCGGCGTTTATTTCGGCCAGTGCTCGGAACTCTGCGGGGCGCGTCACGGCTATATGCCGATCACCGTCGTCGCGGTTGAAAAGCCGGTGTTCGACCAATGGGTCGTGGCGAAGGGCGGCACGGTGAAGGGTGCTGCCCCCGCCGCTGAAGCGCCCGCCGCTATGCCTGCCGCTGCTCCTGTTGCTCCTGCTACGGATAAGTAAGACCATGACCGATACCGCGCTCAATCCATCCGCCTTTCAAGCGCATGGCGACGATCATGCGCACAGCCATGACGATCATCTGCCAGGCTTTTTCGCGCGCTGGTTCATGTCAACGAACCACAAGGATATCGGCACGCTCTATCTGATTTTCGCGATCGTCGCGGGGATTATCGGCGGGGCGATTTCCGGCCTGATGCGCGCAGAACTCGCGCAGCCCGGCATCCAGTATCTGGGCGCATGGCAAGCGATTTTGCAGGGTAGCCCCGCCTCGCTCGATCAGGCGCTGCACCTGTGGAACGTGCTGATTACCGCGCACGGCCTAATCATGGTGTTCTTCATGGTGATGCCCGCGATGATCGGCGGGTTCGGGAACTGGTTCGTTCCGATCATGATCGGCGCGCCCGACATGGCGTTCCCGCGTATGAACAATATCAGCTTTTGGCTGCTGGTCCCGGCCTTTATCCTGTTGCTGGCTTCGCCATTTTTCGGGGGCGCAGGCACCGGCTGGACAGTTTATGCGCCGCTGTCGACCTATGGGTCATCGGGTCCGGCGGTCGATATGGCGATCCTGTCGCTTCACCTGGCCGGTGCATCGTCGATCTTGGGCGCGATCAACTTTATCACGACAATTTTCAACATGCGCGCGCCGGGCATGACGCTGCACAAGATGCCGCT
>DHHS01000074.1:14772-15318 GCA_002403415.1 Sphingomonas sp. UBA4766
TGACGCTGCACAAGATGCCGCTGTTCGTCTGGTCGGTGCTGGTCACTGCATTCCTGCTGCTGCTCTCGCTGCCGGTGCTCGCGGCCGCCATCACAATGTTGCTGACCGATCGCAATTTCGGCACGACCTTCTTCGATCAAGCAGGCGGCGGCGACCCGGTGCTATATCAGCATTTATTCTGGTTCTTTGGTCACCCCGAAGTCTACATCATGATCCTGCCCGGGTTCGGCATGGTCAGCCACATCATCTCGACTTTTTCGAAAAAGCCGATTTTCGGCTATCTCGGTATGGCTTATGCGATGGTCGCGATTGGCGCGGTCGGCTTTATCGTGTGGGCGCACCACATGTTCACGACGGGCCTGAGCGTCAACGTGAAGATGTATTTCACCGCAGCGACCATGGTGATCGCGGTGCCGACCGGTATCAAGATCTTCAGCTGGATCGCCACGATGTGGGGCGGGTCGATCACGTTCAAGACGCCGATGCTGTGGGCAATCGGGTTCATCTTTATGTTCACCGTTGGCGGCGTCACCGGCGTGGTGCTCG
>DHHS01000073.1 GCA_002403415.1 Sphingomonas sp. UBA4766
CCGCAGCCAAACGACACGCGCGAATTCGACAAATATGATGACTTTGTCACGATTGACGCAAGTGTGTCCTTCGCCGTCAACAAGCAGTTCCGGCTGGTCGCCTCGGTAACCAACCTGACCAACCGCGTCGGTCAGGATTATTTCGGCATCATTATCCCGGCGACAGTCAATGACTCGTTTGGCCGTCGTTTCGCGATCACTGCGTCGGCGAAATTCTGATCTGACGCAGGTCTAACGAGCGTCAGCCCAAAATTTGGGGCGGGGTGCGACACGGCATCCCGCCCCTTTTTTTGCGCAGGGCCGCCGCTCGTTCGCGCTGCTCAACCCACCCAATAGCGGTCGAACCGATCCCCCAGCGCGACCAGCAACTCATAGTGCGACAGTCCCGATTGCGCCGACGCCTCCGCCAGGTCGAAGTCGAGCGCGAGCCAATCGCCTTCGTCCAAATCGGGCGCCTGGGTCACATCGATCGCGGTCAGGTCCATCGACACCCGGCCCAGCACCGGCAGGTGCAGGCCAGCGGCAAGTGCGACCCCCCGCCCCGAAAAACCCCGCCAATAGCCATCGGCATAGCCAATGTTCAGGATCGCGACCTCGATATCGCCGTCCGCAGTGAACGTTGCGTTATAGCCGATGCTGTCCCCGCCGCGCAGCGTCCGGCGCTGGACGATCTGCGCTTCGGGTGTCACGACCTGCGCAATCCGCCCGGCAAGCTCACGACGCGGCACGCCGCCATAAAGCGCGAGCCCCGGTCGGGTCAGGTCAAGCGCATAGTCGCGGCCCAGCGCAATCCCGGCCGAATTGGCAAGGCTCAGCCGCGCCGCCGCCACCCGCGGGGCAACCGCGATCACCGCCGCGCGCTGGCGCTCGTTCATCGCGCTATCCTCATCAGCGCAAGCGAGGTGGCTCATCAGCGTGTCGATCGCGAGCCCGTCAACCAGCCCGGCCTGCACCTCCGCCGGTGACACACCCAGCCGGTTCATACCGGTATCGACCATCACGTCGCAGCGACCGCCGCCGCCCGCGCGCCACCGCGCGACTTGGGCGGGGCTGTTCAACACGGGCCGCGCCATCGGCAGACTGAGCGCAAGCGTCAGATCGGCGTCGCGTACCCCGTGCAGCACGCTGACCGGGACGCCGATCGGCGCCAGCGCCGCTGCTTCTGCCCAGGTCGCAACGAAAAAGTCGCGGCACCCCGCCGCCGCCAACCGCTCCGCCACCGCCGCTGCGCCCAACCCATAGCCATTGGCCTTGACCGCCGCGCCGCACGCGGCCGCCCCGCTCATCTGCGCAAGGGCGCGATAGTTGGCGACAAGCGCATCACCATCAAGGCGCAAGCGAAGAGGAGCATTCATAATCCTTGCGCCTATCGCGTGTCGCGGCGGGGCGCTAGCCGCGGCGTCGCCGCTGGTCGTCGGGTAACATCGCCACCGTCACCACAAGCGCCATCGCCACGACCGCAAAAGTATACCACAGCCCGCCATAGGGATCGCCGCTGCGCGCGACGATATACTGGCTGATGAACGGCAGAAATCCGCCGAAATAGCCCGTACCAATGTGATAGGGGATCGACATGGAACTGTATCGGATGCGCGGCGGGAACAGCTCGCACAGCAATGCCGCGACCGAACCATAGGTCATGCCCGCAAGCGCGGTCAGCAAAATGATGCAAAACAAAATGATCGCGCTATTGCCAAGCGAGGGCACGACCTTGCCCAGATTATAACCGCGCGCGACCAGCGCCGCCTCCAGCGCCGCCGGGGTCGGATCGCCCAGCGTGTCGTCGCCGATCGTCACCACCGTCACCGGCGCGCGGGCGGTTGCATAGGTAACACCCTTTTTCGACAGGAAATCGAGCAACTTGCCGCATTCATCCGCCTGCATCTGCCGAAATGGGCTATAATGGCAATCGGGGCCAGACACGACCACCGGCGCCTGCCGAGCGGCGCGCGCCAGATCGGGATTCGCCGCGCCGCCAATCACCCAGAACAACGGAAACAACATCACCAGCGTCAGCGCATAGCCAATGACAATCGGTAGCTTGCGCCCGACCCGGTCCGACAGCCAGCCAAACAGCACGAACCAGCCCAGCCCAGCCGCAGCCCCAATGCCGACCAGCACCTGAGCTGCGGTCTCCTCGACGCGCAACGGCCCTTGCAGGAACGCCAGCACCGAGAACATTGACGTATACCAGATCACCGTCAGCCCGGCCGCAATCCCGAACAGCGCGACGAACAGCCGCGAAAGATTGCCGGGATAGGTAAAGCTTTCGACGAACGGGTTACGCGCCGTCTCCCCGCTTTCCTTCATCGCCTTGAACACCGGACTTTCCGAAAGCTTCAACCGCATCCATAGCGACACCGCCAGCAAAGCGATGCTGAAGATAAAGGGGGCGCGCCAGCCCCACTCCTGCCACACCGCATCAGGCATCGACGCCTTGGCGAGCAGCACGACGATCAGCGACAGAATGAACCCGCCCGCGACGCTTGCCTGAATGAAGCTGGTGTAAAATCCCGCCCGGCCCGGCGGCGCATGTTCGGCAACATAAATCGCCGCGCCCCCATATTCGCCACCGAGCGCGAGCCCCTGCAAAATGCGCAGGATCAGGATGATCGCGGGCGCGGCCAGCCCAATCGACGCCGCCGACGGCACAAAGCCGACGCCTGCGGTGGCGACGCCCATCAGCGTGATTGTCACCAGAAACGTGTATTTGCGCCCCAGCCGGTCGCCAAGATAGCCAAACAGCACCGCGCCCAGCGGTCGGAACCCAAAGCCCACGGCAAATCCGGCCCAAGCGAGCAGCGTCTGCACAATCTCGTTCCCGGCGGGGAAGAAAGTGCGGCCGATGATACCGCTCGCCGCCAGCGTGCCGTAGATGAAGAAATCATACCATTCGAAAATGGTGCCGAGCGATGACGCGCCAATGACCAGGCGAATCTCGCGCGCGTCGCCCGCGCTATGCTGATCGTCCGTTGCCGCCGTTGCCATGCCGTCCCCTTTTGCCCCTTTTTGCGCAGGATTAGCGGCTTTGTGGGCCGGGGCAAGCTATGCTTGGGCGTTGGACCGCTGATCGAGCAGCTTGATGATCGCGGAGAAATCGAGCGCGGCGCTGCCCGCATCGGCAAATGCCTGATAGAGCGCGGCCGCTTGTGCCCCCATCGGCGTTTGCGCGGCT
>DHHS01000075.1 GCA_002403415.1 Sphingomonas sp. UBA4766
GGCTCACGCGGCATTTCCGCCTTTCTGATCGAACGCGACATGCCCGGCTTTGCAATCGGTCAGAAGATCGACAAGGTCGGGATGCGCGGCTCGCCCACCGCCGAACTGGTGTTCACCGATTGCGAAGTGCCGGAGGAGAACATCATGGGGCCGTTGCACGGCGGCGTCGGCGTGCTGATGTCGGGGCTGGATTATGAGCGCGTCGTGCTCGCCGGGCTGCAATTGGGGATCATGCAGGCCTGCCTCGACGTGGTGCTGCCCTATGTGCGTGAGCGCAAGCAATTCGGCCAGGCGATCGGGCAGTTTCAGCTCATGCAGGCCAAGGTCGCCGACATGTATGTCGCGCTCAATTCCGCGCGTGCTTATGTCTATGCGGTCGCGCGCGCTTGCGACGCGGGTCAGACGACGCGGTTCGATGCAGCGGGCGCAATACTGCTCGCCAGCGAAAGCGCGGTCAAAGTGGCGGGCGAGGCGATTCAGGCGCTGGGCGGCGCGGGCTATACTCGCGACTGGCCCGTCGAACGCTATTGGCGCGATGCCAAGCTGCTCGACATTGGGGCAGGGACGAACGAAATCCGCCGGATGCTGATCGGTCGCGAAGTGATTGGGGCGGGTTAGGCGCGCAACATTGCCGCGCGCTTGTTGCCCAGCAGCACTGCAGCCATGTCGCCATTGGTCTGAAACGTGAGGAACAGGAGGTAAACGCTCAAAAACATCGCGCCGCCAAAGCTCGCAATCGGCGCCAGCACCAGCCCGAGGGCTGAGAAGTTATGCCGCCACGCCGTCCACAGCCCCGACAGGATCAAAAAGCACGAAAAATCAACGTTGAACTGGCCCTGCCACCCCATCTCGCCAATCGCGGCAAAAAAAACTGGCACCAGATTCCAGCCATGGGCGCCACCCACCGGCAACGTATATCCCAGGATCAGCACGAAAATCGCCACCAATAGCGCCCGAAATCCCATCATCACCCGACCTCTCTCGTAGCAGTCACTACAAGTGGTAGGATTTTTATTACTGAGCGACAACTCGCAAATGCGCTGCGGCAAGGCGCGATCCTCCGGCTCGTGCCTTCCCAAGTGCTGATGAGGCGATTAGACCCGTTGGCAAAAGATAAAGGATGCCCCCGATGAGCGCGCCGGTGCTCGACACCAAAATTTTCCTCGATAGCGATCAATTCCGCACCAATGCCGCGCATAACCGCGCGCTGAGGGATGAACTTTGGGCCAAAGTCGCCGCCGCCGCACTTGGCGGTAACGAGAAATCGCGCGATCGCCACACCGCGCGCGGCAAGCTGCTCCCTCGCGAGCGCGTCGAGCGATTGCTCGACCCCGGTTCGCCCTTTCTTGAGATCGGACAGCTTGCCGCAAACGGGATGTATGAGGGCGACGTCAACGGCGCCTCGATCATCTGCGGCATCGGTCGGGTGTCGGGCCGCCAATGCATGATTGTGTGCAATGACGCGACGGTGAAAGGCGGCACTTATTATCCGCTGACGGTCAAAAAACATCTGCGCGCGCAGGAAATTGCGCAAGAAAACCGGCTGCCCTGTATCTACCTCGTCGATTCGGGCGGCGCGAACCTGCCGCATCAGGCCGCGGTGTTCCCCGACCGCGATCATTTCGGCCGCATCTTCTTTAATCAGGCGAACATGTCTGCGCTCGGCATTCCGCAAATCGCGTGCGTTATGGGAAGCTGCACCGCTGGCGGCGCCTATGTGCCCGCGATGAGCGATGAGACGGTGATCGTGCGCGGGCAGGGAACGATCTTCCTCGCCGGTCCCCCGCTGGTGAAAGCCGCGACGGGCGAGGTCATCAGCGCCGAGGAGCTGGGCGGCGCCGACACGCATGGCCGCAAATCAGGCGTGGTCGATCATGTCGCCGAGAATGACGAACATGCGCTCACCATTGTGCGCGACATCGTCTCCACCCTGCCCCCCAACCGCACGCCCGACATCGCGCTGGAGGAACCCCGCCCGCCGAAATATGAGGCCGAGGAACTTTACGGCATCATCCCGCAGGATGTGCGCGCGCCCTATGACGTGCACGAAGTGATCGCGCGGATTGTCGACGCCTCCGAATTTCATGAATTCAAGGCGCTCTATGGCGCATCTTTGGTGTGCGGCTTTGCCCATATCTGGGGCATGCCGGTCGCGATTTTGGCCAATAACGGCGTGCTGTTTTCGGAAAGCGCGCAAAAGGGCGCGCACTTCATCGAACTGGCGTGCCAGCGGCGCATCCCCCTGCTCTTCCTGCAAAACATTTCGGGCTTCATGGTCGGCGGGCGTTATGAGGCCGAAGGGATCGCGAAGCACGGTGCCAAACTCGTGACGGCGGTGGCAACCGCGAGCGTGCCCAAGATCACCGTGCTGATCGGCGGCAGCTTTGGCGCGGGGAATTATGGGATGTGCGGCCGGGCCTATGCCCCCCGCTTCCTGTTCACCTGGCCGAACGCGCGGATTAGCGTGATGGGCGGCGAACAGGCGGCGTCCGTGCTCGCCACCGTCCACCGCGATGCAGAGACGTGGACGGCGGCGGAAGCCGAAGCGTTCAAGGCCCCGATCCGCCAGAAATATGAGGATGAGGGCAATCCCTATTATGCGACCGCGCGGCTGTGGGACGACGGCGTGATCGACCCGGCGCAGACGCGCGACGTGCTGGGCCTGTCGCTGGCGGCATGCCTGAACGCGCCGGTTGAGGAGGCTCCCCGGTTCGGGGTGTTCCGGATGTGATGCGGCTCGAAACCGACCGGGTCACAATCGACAGTGTGACGGCGGATCAATTGCGACGCGAGCTCGCCTTGCTCAACCCCGTGGATAACGCGCGGGCGGTGTTATCACGGTCGGAAGAAGTGTATTTGCAGACCGCCGTGTTCGACAATGGGTTCGTGATTGAAAAGCGAGAAGGGAGCGAGGCGGCTCACTTTCATGCCGTTCCTTCACATTCACCACTGCCACCGACCCGAGCTGAACCAAAACGAAGCTGGTTCGCCCGGATCTTCTGGCCAAGCAATTTTCTCGTCTCAGCATGCGTATTCCCGCAGGAAACGATGTTCCGGGCGTTTGAGGCATACCTTGCCGGACGAGAAACGGACACCCCGCTAGTTTGGAGGGCTGGATTTTGTGATCGTTGAACTCCGCATCACCAATCGAGGCAAAATTGCTGGCCGGATCAACCGCGCCGTCGCTCATCCCAACGCCGTCTGACGGAGCCACCCATGCCCTTCTTCCTCTCCCTTCTCCTGCAAATAACCCCCGCGCCGCCGCTGCCCAAGGGCACAGGCACCCCGCCCGCGCCTCAGGATGAGGCCGCCGCCGTGCTCGCCCCCGTCAACGCGACCTTTGCCGCGATTGCTGCGCGCAACGGCGAGTTGCTGCGCCCGATTGTGCGCGAGGACGGCAACCTCATCATCGCGATTGAGGGCGAGGACGGTAAACGCCGCATCGTCCGCCGTCCGATGACCGAATTCATCACCGGCATGAAGCCGGGGCCGGAGCGCTATGAGGAGCGGCTCTACGACCCCGCGATCGAAGTCGATGGCGATGTCGCGTTCGTGTGGGGCCGGTATAATTTCTACATCGACGGCAAGCTGCACCACTGCGGCTATGACCTGTTCGATATGGTGCGCGAGGGCGGCGCCTGGAAAATCGCCAATATCAGCTATTCGAGCCGGACCAAGGGGTGTGAGGGGTAAGGGGATGATGAAGTCGCTGCTGATCGCCAATCGCGGCGAGATCGCCTGCCGCATCATCCGCACCGCGCGGGCCAAAGTTGCGAGTAGGCACCAGACGTTGGCGGAAGGGCATCTGCCAGCACCGCTGCTTGGATAATAAAGAAGGTCGTTTATCCATGTTCAAGATGATCCTCGCTCTGATACTGGCGATGGTAACGCCTGCCGCAGCATTGGCGCAGCAGCCGGCGCCACTGGCTTCCCCGCAGCCGCGTCACCTCATCGTGCTCAACAAGCCGGGCCCAAACTTTGCGCGAGGCGCTAATCACCGCGAGGAGATGCTGAAGCATCGCCAGATTTATTTGGACCTCACCGCGGAAGGGAAGATCATTGCCAGCGGCACCGTCGATTTCGAACCCCGCGTTGGTTTTATTCTTTTTCGGCAGGACATTGATGAAGTCGCGATCCGTAGTCGCCTTGAAAACGATTTTGCCGTCAGAGAGGGCATACTTGAGCTTGAGTATCACTATTGGTCGATCCAGATGGGCGGGTTCGGGTCGGTGGGCGAGGCGGGATTGGAGGTCCGCAAATGATCACCAAGCTGCTGATCGCCAACCGCGGCGAGATCGCCTGCCGGATCATCCGCACCGCCCGAGCGATGGGTGTGGCGACGGTTGCGGTCTATTCCGATGCCGATGCCAAGGCGCTGCATGTGCGCTCCGCTGACGAGGCGGTGCATATCGGCCCCTCGCCCGCGGCCGAAAGCTACCTCGTGGGCGAGAAGATTATTGCTGCGGCGCAGGCGACCGGGGCGGATGCGATTCACCCCGGCTATGGCTTCCTGTCCGAGAATGCCGACTTCGCGCAGGCGGTGATCGATGC
>DHHS01000043.1 GCA_002403415.1 Sphingomonas sp. UBA4766
TTTCCCTGCATCAATCCGGTCACGCTATCTTCATCCCAATTGCGTCGTTATTGCTTCCTACTCCCTGTTCATCGGCTTCCGCCAGTGCTGCGTTGAGTTGTGCACCCACTACCAGCCCCCAGCCGACCAGAAAGAAGAAGATCAGCGCGATCATCACCCCCGCCAGGCTGCCATAAATCATGTTGTAATTGGCAAAACGCGCGATGAGTACCGGCAGCATTGCTGTCACCCCCAGCCACCACGCGGCGGTGAATACCGCGCCGGGCCATTTAGGGGCGCGGCTCTCGCGGTATTCGCGCGGGGTGAGCGTGTAGAACAATAGATAGAGCGCGCCGAACAGCGCGAGTGCAGGGGCCAGCCGCGATACCGACACGATCATCGCTGCATCCCTGGCAAAGGGCATGGCGCGGACGATGAACTGTTCGGCCGCCACCAACGTCACCTGAAAACTGAACGCGATCAGCGCGATGACGAGCGACGCCAGCACCAGCGCGATCGACCATAGCCGGTGTTGCCAAAACGGTCGCACCGATTCGACGCCGTAAGCGCGGCGCAAGATGTCACGGATCGTCTCGACAAAACTTGCCGTCGTCCAAAGCCCGACAATCGCCCCCAGCCACAGCAACGTGCCGCCCGGGGCGGCGACGACATCGGCGATCGGTGCCTTCAGCACCATCGCGACATCGGCGGGCAGGTTTTGAAGGAGCAAATCAACCGCACGCTGCCCGGTGCCGGTTCGGCCAAACAGTCGCGCCACGGCGACAGCAACGATGCAAAAAGGGAACAGCGCGACCAGCGAGAGATAAGCCAGATTGCCCGCGTGAATGAAGCCGTCGCTCATCACGCCCACGGCTACCCGCGTCGCGACTTCGCGGACATAACTGCCTGGTGCCATGAACGCGAGGCGGCGGTTGAGCGTAAGCCCCCGACCCGGTCGGCGGCGGCGCGCCTCGGGAGATGCGGGGGAGTAATCCTGCACGCCCCGCCGTCAGTTTTCGAACTTGCCGCGCGGATTGCCGTGCTCGCGGCCGGGCCAGCCCTTCACAAACTCGACCAGCGCATCGTCGGCCGCGGGCAGGTCGACCATCAGCGTCACCAATTGGTCACCGCGGGAGCCTGCCTTGCCATGGAAACCGCGCGCTTTCAGGCGCAGCACCTTGCCCGAGGTCGAGCCCGGCGGCACCGTCAGCATGACCGCGCCAGACACCGTCGGCACGCGCACGCTGGCACCCAGCACCGCTTCCGCCAAGCTGATCGGCAGGTCGAGCCGCACATCATCGCCGTCGCGCGCGAAGAAGCGGTGGGGCGCGATGTCGAGCGTCACAATCGCGTCGCCAGGCCCGCCGGGGCCGGGATCGCCCTTGCCCGCCAGCCGCATCTGGGCCCCGCTTTCAAGGCCGGGCGGCAGTTTCAGGTCGATGGTCTTGCCATCGGCCAGCGTAATCCGCTGCGGCGTAAGCGAGGCCGCATCGGCAAAGGGCACCGCCAGACGATAGGCGCGGTTGGCCCCCTTTGGCTGGGGTGCGCGCCGCCCGAACCCGCCCGAAAAGCCGCCGCCCGCCTTGCGTCCGCCGAACAGCCCTTCAAAAATGTCTGTAAAATCAGCGCTGTCGCCTGCGTCAAACCCGCCGGGACCGGGGTTGAAGCCGCTGTTATTGGGCGTTGGCCCCTGACGAAAACCAAAGCCGGCCGGATTGCCGTCGCCGTCGATTTCACCGCGGTCGAATCGCGCGCGCTTGTCCTTGTCCGACAGCAGGTTATAGGCGTTGGTGACGCGCGAAAAACGCTCCGACGCTTTGGGATTGTCCTTGTTGCGGTCGGGGTGAAGCTCTTTGGCGAGCTTGCGATATGCCTTTTTGATGTCGGTGTCGCTTGCGCCGCGCGCCACACCCAGCAATTGATACGGATCGGCCATGATGCTCCCGGCACTGGTTTGGCGCCTATTTGGGCGATTTGGCGGCCAAGCGCAAATGCCAAGGCGATGTGCGGCCGCCGGTTGAGGGTGACGCGCCCGCGCCAAGCCGCTAAAGGCCGCGACGATGACCGATCCCTTTGCCCTGTTCGATGACTGGTATGCCGCCGCGCGCACCAGCGAGATTAACGATCCCAATGCGATGGCGCTGGCGACCGCCGATGCGGGGGGGCTGCTCGGACTGCGCATGGTGCTGCTAAAGGGGCATGGGCCGGACGGGTTCGTATTTTACACTAACCAACAGAGCCGCAAGGCCGACGATCTGGCGGCCAATGCGCAGGCAGCGCTCCTCTTCCACTGGAAATCACTCCGCCGCCAGATCCGGATCGAGGGGCCGGTGTCGGGGGTGAGCGAGGCGGAGGCCGACGCCTATTTCGCAACTCGCAGCCGCGATTCGCAGCTTGGCGCCTGGGCCAGCGATCAGTCACGCCCGCTCGACGCGCGCGCAACGTTCGAGGCGCGCTTTGTCGAGGTACAGGCGCGCTTCGCGGGGGGGAATGTGCCGCGCCCGCCGCATTGGTCCGGCTATCGCGTGACGCCGCAGCGCATCGAATTCTGGCAGGACCGCGAGCACCGGCTCCATGAACGCCGACTGTTTACGCGCGCCGACGGCGGCTGGGACGAGGGGCTGCTCTTTCCGTGAGTGCCACGCTGGCGCATCGTGCGGCGCGGGCCAGCGTGGCGACGGCGATCATCCTGATTGCGATCAAGCTGGCGGCGGCGATCGCCACGGGGTCGGTCGCGATGCTGGCGTCACTTACCGATAGCAGCATTGATCTGGTCGCATCGATGGCGACGCTGTTCGCGGTGCGTTTTGCGACTCAGCCCGCCGATCACAATCACCGTTTTGGGCATGGCAAGGCCGAGGCGCTGGTCGCGTTGCTTCAGGTCGCGCTGATCGCGGCCTCTGCAGTCGCGATTGGCGCGCGCGCGCTGGCGCAGTGGCGCGGGGGCGGGCCGGTCAGCGATGCCGGGATCGGCATTGGCGCATCGATAGCCGCAATGGTCGCGACCGCTGCGCTCATTGCGTATCAACGGCACGTGATTGCGCGCACGGGATCGGTCGCGATCCGCGCTGATTATGTGCATTATCAGTCCGACCTGGCCGTCAATGCAGCGGTGATTGCCGCGCTGTTGCTCGATCAGGTTCTGGGCCTGCGCGGGGCGGACGCGCTGTTCGGCGTCGGGATTGCCGGGTGGTTGATGTGGGGCGCGTGGGCGGCCTCGCGCGCGGCCGTTGATCAGTTGATGGACACCGAATGGCCGGAGGAAAAGCGCCGCCGCTTTGTCGCAGTGGCCAGCCGCCACCCCGAATTGCGCGGGCTGCATGATTTGCGCACCCGTACCAGCGGCGCGACCGATTTTGCGCAGTTCCACATCTGGATGGACCCGCAGATGACGGTGGCCGCAGCGCATGATGTCGTTGCCGAGCTGGAGCGGTGCCTGGCCGCTGAATTTCCCGGCACCGAAATCCTGATCCATATCGACCCGGAAGGGCAAGTGGACGAACCCGGCAACCCGCTGGTAGAGGCTGATGAAATCGCCAAACTAAAAGGAACTGTGTGATGACACGTTTGCCGATTGTTCAGATTGATGCCTTTGCCGATCGCGCCTTTACCGGCAATCCGGCGGCGGTGATGCCGCTCGACACCTGGCTCGCCGATGAGGTGTTGCAGTCGATTGCGGCGGAAAACAACTTGAGCGAGACCGCGTTTCTGGTGAAGGACGCCAGCGGGGCAACGGACTATGAACTGCGCTGGTTCACGCCGGCCGCCGAGGTCGCTTTGTGCGGCCATGCGACGCTGGCGAGCGGTCATTTCCTCCTTGCCGCCGACCCCGCACTGAACCGGGTGACGTTTCAGACACGGCAAGCCGGCGTGCTGGCCGTGGAGCGCGCGGGGACGGGCTATGACCTTGCACTCCCCGCATGGGCGCCGCACCCAAAGCCGATGCCGGAAATTGTCGCCGCGCTTGGCCTTGATCCCGCGACCGAGAGCTTGTGGTATGAGGCGGGCTATGCGCTGGTGGTGGCGCGCGACGCGGCCCAAGTGCGCGCGCTGGTGCCCGATCAGGCAGCGCTCGCGCGGTGCGGCAAGCTGGTCGCGATCGTGACGGCGGCTGGCGACGATACCGACGTCATCAGCCGGGTTTTCACCCCCTATTACGACATCCCCGAAGACCCGGTAACGGGTTCTGCTCATGCGGTGATGACCCCCTATTGGGCGGGGCGGCTGGGGCGCGACAGCTTCACCGCCTATCAGGCGTCGGCGCGCGGCGGTCATGTCGGTTGTCGGTTGGAGGGCGATCGGGTGGTGCTGAGCGGTCAGTGCGTGACGGTGCTTGAGGGGGTTTTCCTGATCTAAACCGCGCCGCCCGCCGCTGCTCCACTCGCCCAAGCCCATTGGAAGTTATACCCGCCGAGCCACCCGGTCACGTCGACAGCCTCGCCAATCGCGAACAGACCCGGCACTTTGCGGGCCATCATCGTTTGCGAGGATAGCCCGTCGGTTGAAATGCCGCCGACGGTGACTTCGGCCTTGGCAAAACCCTCGGTCCCGGTGGGGGTGAAGCGCCAGTCCTTGAGCGCGCGGGCTGCATCCATCAGCGCGCGGTCGCTTTGACCGCCAAGCTCCCCCGCCAATTCCAGCCGACCCGCCAGTGCCTCTGCCAACCGTGCCGGGAGCGTCTCGGCAAGCGCGCTCTTGAGCGACAGGCGCGGGCGGGCGCGTTTGACCGTGGCCAGCCAGTCGGGCGGGGCATCGGGCGCGAAGTCTACCATGACCGGCTCGCCGTGCCGCCAATAGCTTGACGCCTGCAGGATTGCCGGACCCGACAGGCCCCGATGCGTGAAAAGTGCTGCCTCGCGAAACGCCGCCCTGCCCGCGCGCGTGACCACCTGTGTCGCGACGCCCGACAGCGCCTGAAAAAGCGCGTCGGCGCTGCTTAGCGTGAGCGGCACGAGCGCGGGGCGCGGCTCCACCACTTTCAACCCAAAGCGGCGGGCCAGATCATAAGCAAAACTCGTCGCGCCCAGTTTCGGGATCGACGGCCCGCCGGTCGCGATGATGAGGGCGGGGGCCGCATCGGTGCGCTCCCCATGGCTGACCGAGAACATGGCGTCCGAATGGCCGACATCGCGCACGCTGTGACCCAGCGCGAAATCAACGCCCGCGCACTCATCAACCAGCATCGCGACAATCTGCCGCGCTGAGCCATCGCAAAACAATTGCCCCAGCGTCTTTTCGTGCCAGGCAATGCCATGCGCCTCCACCAACGCCACGAAATCCTGCGGCGCATAGCGGCCCAGCGCCGATTTCGCGAAATGCGGATTGGCGGAGATGAAGCGGTCGGGCGCTGTCCCCAAATTGGTGAAATTGCACCGCCCGCCGCCCGAAATCAGGATCTTGCGCCCCGGTTCCGCATTATGGTCGATAATCAGTACGCGGCGGGCCCGTTCGCGCGCGACACGGGCGGCCATCATGCCCGCCGCGCCCGCGCCCAGCACGATCACGTCATAGGGCGCGCGCGATGCTATTCGGTTTTGCCCCAGAACCACATCCGCTCAAGCTGACGCTCGCGGTCGAACAATTGATGCTTCAGCGCGCCGACAATGTGCAAGCCGACCAGCACATAAACGAGATTGCCAATCACTTCATGCGCTTCGCCAAAGCGGTCATGCACGGCCAGTTTGGTTGCCGGGTCAAGCGCCATGATGAAACCGATGCGTGGCCATTCGAACAGGCCAAACAGATACATCGGATTTTCCGCTGCCCCCTTCCACGCCGAGTCCATGATCCAGCCAGTCAGCGGCATTGCAAAGATAAGCATATAGAGCGCGACGTGCGTCCAGTGCGACAGCCGCACTTCCCACGCCTTATACCCTGTGGGCAGCGCGGGCGGGCGATGGGTAAGGCGCCACAACAACCGCATGATCGCCAGTCCCAGCACGGTAATGCCAAGCGATTTGTGGAAATTGATCAGCGGGCGCACCTGTTCGTCGGCGACATTGGGCCAAATCCACACCAGCGCGATATTGGCGATGATACCAAGCGCGACCAGCCAGTGGAACCAGATGGCAAGGGCGGTGTAGCGGCGGGTATCGGACATGCGCTTGCTCCAATATTGCAATGCACCACTGGCGGCGCGGCATGATCCTTCCTACCTTGCGGGCGCGATTTGTTAAGCCCCGTTTGATCGGAAATTGCTGCTGTGTCTGCGTCCTCCTCCCCCGCTTTACAGCAATTGTCGCGGTCGCTGGCCGTTGAATCGCCCCGCTTGTCGCCGCGCCCTGCGCGCTGGTCGGGCTATGCGATTGCGGGTGGCGCTCTGTTGCTGCTCGCCGCGCTGATTGCGCAGGCGTTTTTTCGGGAAGGGCTGGCGACATGGTCGGTGGGGCTAGCCTATGTTGGATATGATACGGTGCTGCTGCTGTTCACGGCGCGGCATAGCTGGCGCGTGCTGCGGCCAGCGCCTGCACCCGCCAACCCGGGCGTGCGCCCGACGCTGGGCGTCATTGTCGCGGCGCATAACGAGGCGAATGTGCTCGGTGTCACCATTAGCGCGCTGGCGGGTGCCAGCGATCCGCCGGAACTAATCCTGATCGCCGATGACGGATCAAGCGATGCCACCGCGGAGGTGATGGCGCGCCTGTATACGCTCGACCCGCCGCCGCTGGGGCGCGTCAGCGCGCCGTCGCCGGTGCTGCCCTCGCTGCGCTGGTTGCGGGTGCCGCATGGGGGCAAGGCGCGCGCGCTCAACGCAGCGATTGTCGAGGCTGATACCGAAATCGTGCTGACGGTCGATGCCGATACGCTGCTGGAGGAAGGCGCGCTGGCCGCGATGCGTGCCGCTTTTGCCGCCGAGCCCGAATTGGTCGCGGCAACCGGCGTCCTGACGCCGATTTGCGGGTCATCGCCATCAGGGCGGGTGTTCGAATGGTTTCAGAAATACGAATATGTCCGTAATTTCCTGTCGCGCTATGCGTGGATGCAGGCGAACAGCCTGTTGCTGATTTCGGGCGCGTTTGCCGCGTTTCGGCGGTCGGCGCTGGTGACGGTTGGCGGGTTTGATTCGGACTGCATGGTCGAGGATTATGAGCTGATTCACCGCTTTCACCGCCACGCCGCCGACCATGGGCTGGACTGGCGGGTGCGGGTGGTGGGGGCGGCGCAGGCCCGCACCGATGCGCCTGCCTCGCTGATCGGTTTCCTGCGCCAGCGGCGACGCTGGTTCGGCGGGGTTTTGCAGACGCAATATTGGAACCGCGACATGATCGGCAATGGCCGCTTTGGCACGCTGGGTTCGCTTCACATGCCGGTCAAGACGCTCGACACGGTGCAGCCGATTTACGGGATGGCCGCGTTCGTCATCCTGATTGCGCTGGTGGTGGTCGGCCAGTTTCGGATCGCGCTGCCGATCCTGATCGTGATGGTCGTCAAGATCGTATTCGATCTTGGCTTTTTGCTGTGGTCGCTGAGGCTCTATGCGCGCTGGACGGGAAGCGACAAGGGATTGTCGGCGGGCGGCGCGCTGATCGCAGCGGCGCTGGAGCCGTTCAGCTTTCAGCTTCTCCGCCATGCCGGGGCGATTTGGGGGTGGCATGCGTTTTTGACCGGGCGCGAGACCTGGGGGCGGCAACACCGCACCGCGATTGGCGACGCGGCGGGTTAGCGCAGAAATCCGATCAGCAGCACGCCGTTCAAGCCAATGACAACTGCGGCAATCGCCCAGCCGCTCAAGCGCAGCCATGCCGGGCTCGCCAGTACTCCCATGATCCGCGCGTCGCTGGTAAAGGCGATCAGCGGCACGATCGCAAACGGCAATTGCAGGCTGAGCACCACCTGGCTCAGCACCAACAGCGCGGTCGCCCCGGCATCTCCGTTCAGCGCGACCACCGCCACCGCCGGCCCGATCGCCAGCATCCGGGTGAGTAACCGGCGCAGCCACACCGGCAGCTTCAGGTCCAAAAACCCCTCCGCCACAATCTGCCCGGCAAGCGTGCCGGTGATCGTCGAATTTTGCCCCGACGCCAGCAGCGCGACCGCGAATACCACGCTTGCCGCACTTGCGCCCAGCATCGGGCTGAGCAGCCGGTACGCCTCGTCAATGTCGGCCACATCGGTGCGCCCGGCGTGGTGAAAAGTGGCCGCCGCCAGGATTAGGATCGCGGCATTGATGAACAGCGCGAGACCCAGCGCAATCGTCGAATCGAGCACGGCCATCCGCGCCGCCACGGCCTTGCTCGGCGGGTCAAGCCCGTATGCGCGCGTCTGGACAATCGCGGAGTGGAGATAGAGGTTGTGCGGCATCACGGTTGCGCCCAAAATTCCGATCGCGAGATAAAGCATCGCCGGATCGGTGACGATCCGCGCGTGCGGGACCAGCCCGGCGGCAATTCCCGCGCCGTCGGGCCGCGCGATCAGCAACTCATACGCAAAACTCCCCGCAATCACGACCAACAAGGCGACGATAAACGCCTCCAACAGGCGGAACCCCAGATGTTGCAGCATCAGGATCAGCAGCACGTCCAGCCCGGTCAGGATCACCCCTGCCACCAGCGGCAAGCCGAACAACAGCTTTAGCGCAATCGCCGTGCCCAGCACTTCGGCCAGATCGCACGCAATGATCGCCAGCTCGCATAACAGCCACAGCGCCAGTGTGACGAGGCGGGGATAGTGCGCGCGGCACGCCTGCGCGAGGTCCATCCCGCTGCCAATCCCCAGCCGCGCCGCCAGCGCCTGCAGCAGCATCGCCATGGCATTGGCGATCACGATGACCGACAAGAGCGCATAGCCAAAGGCAGAGCCGCCCGCGATGTCGGTTGCCCAATTGCCGGGGTCCATATAGCCGACCGCGATCAGATAGCCCGGCCCCGAAAACGCAAAAAGCCGCCGCCAGAACTGCCCCCCGACCGCTGGCACAGGCACGCTGCGATGGCTTTCGCTGAGCGAAATCCGCTCTAGCGCGGCGGGGGGAGCAACCGGGGCGGGATCACCGACAAAGGGCGGGGGCGGGGCCATCAGTGCCCGTCGCGCGCGCGCTCGGACACAGGCCCTCGCTGCGTCATGCCGCGAGCACGCGCGCCATTACAGCATCCAGCTTGGCGAGCAGCGCGGGGTCGCGCTTCGCCGGATCGGTGATGAGTGCGGCATCAAGTACGCAATCAATTGGCGAGGGTTCGCGTGTCGTGGGCAGGGCGGCAAGGAACGCGGCCACGCTGCGCCGCGCGAGGTCGCCATTGGCGTGCATTTGTGCTATAACTTCGCTCACCTCGACATGCGCTTCGCTCTCGCGCCAGCAATCGTAATCGGTAACCATGCCGATCAGCGCATAGGGCAGCTCCGCCTCGCGCGCGAGCTTGGCTTCGGGCATGGCGGTCATCCCGATCACATCGGCGCCCCATTGGCGGTAAAGCAGGCTTTCGGCGCGCGATGAAAATTGCGGCCCCTCCATCGCCACATAGGTGGCGCCGGTGCTGACGGCGCCGCCCGCCGCGCGCACCGCCCCCGCCGCGAGTGCGGACAGCCGCGAGCATACCGGCTCTGCCATGGAGACATGCGCGACAAGGCCGGTGCCGAAGAAACTCGACACGCGCGCGACGGTGCGGTCGATAAACTGATCGACCACCACAAAATGGCCCGGCGGCAATTCCTCGCGCAAAGAGCCGATCGACGAGATGGCCAGGATATCGGTGCAGCCGCTGCGCTTTAGCGCGTCGATATTGGCGCGCGCGTTCAGTTCGCTCGGCGGAATCACATGACCCCGGCCATGGCGCGGCAGAAAGCGGAGGGCGACATGGCCCACTCGCCCGAACAAAATCTGGTCCGACGGTGCCCCCCAGGGCGTGTCGATGGTCCGCCACTCGGCATCGGCCAACCCGTCGATCGTATAAAGCCCCGACCCGCCGATGATGCCGATTGTCCATTCAGGGTTCATGCTGCTACTCCAAAAAAAGTTAGGGGGGCGGTTGCGAAAAAGGATGTGAGTCGATGCGATCAATCGCCGCCGTTGCCACGCTGTTGCTGATGCCTGTGACTGCTCATGCCGCCGAGCCGATTACAGGGCAATGGCTGACCAAGGAAGGCAAGGCGATTGTAACGGTCGCGCCGTGCGGTGCGGGCGTGTGCGGGCGGATTACCAAGGTGCTGAAACCCAATCCCGAAGGGCACGGCGTCGACGAGCGCAACCCCAATCCCGCGCTGCGCAACCGGCCGATTGTGGGACTCCCGATCCTCAGCAATTTTGTCGACGGTGGCAGGGATTGGCGTGGCCGCATCTATGATCCCGAAGCGGGCAAGGAGTATCGATCGATCCTAAAGAAGTTGCCCGATGGCAATCTGCAAGTGCAGGGCTGCATCGCCTTTTTCTGCCAGACGCAGCTGTGGCGGCCGGTGCGATAGGCGCGCGCGATCAAACCACTGCCATATCGACCTTATAGTGATGCCACGCCATGATCGCCGCTGCCCCCCGGTGCGGGCGCCAGGGTTCTGCGAGCAGCCGGGTCTCACGCTCGCTCGGGCGTTCGGGCAGGCCGAGGATGCGGCCGATCTCGATTTGCACCGCCAGGTCCCCTGCCGGCCAGATATCGCCGCGCCCCTCGGCAAACAGCAGGTAAATCTCTGCCGACCAGCGGCCAATCCCCTTCACCTGCGACAGTGCGGCAATCGCTTCCTCGTCATCGACCGGCAGTGCGTTCAGGTTGAGCGCCCCGCTCGACACTTTGGCGGCAAGGCTGAGCGCATAGCCTGCCTTTTGCCGCGACAGGCCGTAGGGGCGAAGTTCCTCCACGCTGAGTGCCGCAATCGTCGCCGGATCGTCAAGATTACCCAGCGCCGCCAGCTTGTTCCAGATGGACGCAGCGGCGGCGACACTTACCTGCTGACCGACAATCGTGCGCAACAGCGTGGCATAGCCGCGATCGCGCAAGCGCGGCGGTGGATAGCCTGCGCGGTCGATCGCGCGTGCCATCGCCGGTTCGACGGCCGCAATCGCGTTCAGATCGGCAACCAGCTGTTCAGCGCTTAGGCCCATCAATACTGTCCTTGAAATTGTCGCTGCTTCGCGGCAAGTCGGCCGCGACGCCGACACAGGGAGAATGAAATGCCAGAGCTTATCGTCGTGACCCGCAATGGGGAAGAGCGGGTGCTGATGGGCGAGGCAGGCCTTTCGGTGATGGAAGTGATTCGTGACGGCGGCATTGACGAAGTGCTGGCGCTGTGCGGCGGGTGCTGCAGTTGCGCGACGTGCCATATCCATGTCGACCCGGAATTTGCGGCCAAACTACCTGCGATGGGCCCGGACGAGAATGATCTGCTCGATTCGACCGCTGATCGTGATGAATTTTCGCGGCTGTCGTGCCAGGTGGTCTTTACCGATGCGCTCGACGGGCTGAAGGTGCGCGTCGCCGCAGAGGATTGAGCAGCTAGGGCGCTAGCGCCGCCAGTTTCAGCACGGCTGTCGGCGCTTGTTTGAGGGCAGGCGTTGCTTTCCACTCGATCCGGTTGCGGCCGCTGACTGTCTGCGCGCCGCCTTCCTCGTTCTGGCTAACGATCTCGGCGTCGGTGTCGAGCGTGAACACCCCGTCGAGCCGCCCCGCCGGGTCGGACAGCGCCGCGCCGCCGGGCAGGCCGGGGACCGAGCGTGACCCCTCATTGGCAAAGGCGGGCGCCTTGACCCGCACCAATCCGCCTTGACGCAATTCGATCGAGACGAACGGGAAAATCACTTCGCCGTCTAGGTTATAGGGCCAGTTGAACCCGTGGTTCAGCGTGCCGCGCACCGCATAATCGATGCTGAACTTGCCTTCGCCCAGATAGACGACCTTGCGGTAACCGGCCTCCTTGGTGAGGGCGGCGGCGACCATGCGGTTACGCTTTTCGGCGCGCGCTTTGGCGGCGGCTTTCTTTGCGGCGTTATCGACGGGCTTGGCATCGGATTGGTCGGGGGTGCCGTCGGCGGGTTTCAGGTCGGTCAGCTCGCGCACGCTGTCATCGGCCTCGACCGCCACGACTTCGCCAATATAGGTGAAGGCGAAACTGCGGTTGGCGTTGATGGTGAGGGTCGAGACGAATTTGCCCGGCGTCAGCACGCAACCGACCAGCATCAGCGGCAGCATCAGCACCGCAACCACACGCCCAACCATCGGCCGACTCCCCCCCGCTAACCGCCCCGTGTTGCGACCGCATATAGCGCAATTGCGGCGGCATTGGATACGTTCAGGCTTTCGACCCGGTCCGAAATCGGCAGTCGGGCGAGCACGTCGCAATGCGCCTCGGTATTCTGGCGCATCCCTTCGCCCTCCGCCCCCAGCACGAGGCAGGTCTTGCCGCCCCCGTTCAGCGCCGTCGCCAGCGTGGTCGGCGTTTCACCCGTCAGCCCGATGCGCCAATACTGCGCCTCGGCAATTTCATCGAGCGCGCGGGCCAGGTTCACCACCCGCACCCAGGGCACTATTTCCAGCGCGCCGGATGCTGCGCGGGCGACCGTGCCCGATTCGGGTGGCGCGTGCCGGTCCTGGGTCACAATGCCGAGCGCATTGAAGGCCGCAGCAGAGCGCAGCACCGCGCCAACATTATGCGGGTCGGTCACCTGATCGAGCACGACCAGCGGCCGGTCATCGTCGCGCCCCTGTTCGATCAGATCGCCCAGCCAGATGTCCTCCAGCGGGTCCGCCTCGCACACGATCCCTTGATGCGGCGCGTCGTGCGGCACCAGCCGCGCCAGATCGGCGACATCGGCATAAACGGTCGGCACATCCTTTGGCATGACGATGGCGGACGCCGCCTCATGCGTGATCCACAGCTTGCGCACGGTGCGTTCGGGATTGTCGAGCGCTGCATACACCGCATGTCGCCCCCAGAACCGAGGACGGTTTCCCACCGCCTGGCTCGGTCGATGCCCGCGCTTTGCCATGGCTCGCGTCAGTCCTCGTCAGCGGTAATGGCAAAGGGATCGGTCACCGCCGGCTTGGTCGGCAGCGGCGGCTTGGGCAGCGGCTTGTCGGCATTGGCGGCGCTTACCAGCACGGAGGCGAGCACGGTCGACCCCTGACGCATGTCGTCGCCCTTCAGATGGTCATAGGTGTCGGCACTGGTGTGGTGGATGCGCGGGAAATAATCGAGCGGATCCTGAATGAACTGGAATCCCTGAAGCCCGATTGCCTGCAAAAACACATGGTCGGTGCCGCCGGTTTTCTGGATGACGACTGCGCTCGCGCCCATCGGCGCAAAGGGGCTGAGCCATTCGCGGAAAATCGGCACGACCGCAGGGTTATTTTCCGCATAGATTCCGCGCAGCTTGCCCGAGCCATTGTCGATGTTGAAATAGGCAGCGAGCTGGTCATATTCGGGCTTGGTGGTGATCGGCCAGCGATCGTTCCAGCCGTAAAAGCGCTTCAGCCCCGTCGCCTTGGGGTCAGTGCCTGTTCCCCGCGTCGCGAGATGCTGTTCGATATAGGCGAGGCTGCCGAGCAGGCCCTGTTCCTCGCCCGCCCACAGCGCAAAGCGGATCGTGCGCTTGGGCTTGATGCCAGTTGCACTGATGATGCGCGCAGCCTCCATAATCATCGCGGTGCCCGCGCCATTGTCGGCTGCGCCGTCGGCGGCGTGCCACGAATCGAGATGCGCGCCCGCCATGACATAGCCGGCATTTGGATCAGTGCCGGGAATTTCGGCAATGATATTATAGGCTTTCGTATCGCTGTCGTCGAAACGGATCTTTGTATCGATTTCGAGGCTGGGGTTCATGCCCGCTTTAAAGAGCCGCGCAAGGCGGCGATAATCCTCTGCCGCAAGCTCGATACCGGGCAGCGACGGGGTGTCGCCCTTGCCAAACAAATAGCCCTCACCATGCACCAGCATCCCGTCGAGCCGCGATTTCTGGACCCACGCCAGCGCCCCTTCGGCCTTCAAGAACGCATCGAGCTTTTGCGCAAAATCGAGCCGCTTCAGCCGTCGGTCGGCGGTTTCGGGATCATAATTGGGCTGCTGAAACTGGTCGAATCGCGCCAATTCCTCACCCGTATAGCGTTTGAAGGGAGCGGTGGACGGTTCATTCCCGGTGCCGGGCAGCGTGAGCATCACGATCTTGCCCGAAAGCTTACCCTTCCACTTGGCGAAATCGCTCAGCTTGGTGATGGGGGCGACGATGACCGGTGCCGTCAGCGGCCCGTTGGTGCCCGGCGTCCACGCAATCGGGATTGCGGTGAGCTGCAATGGGCGCGGCGCCACCATGCGCACGCTCGCGCGCTCCACCGACCAACCGCGGCCGAAATCAAACCCCTCCTTGTGAACATTGCTCAGGCCCCATGCCTTGAACTTGGCCTGAGTCCACTCCTCTGCCTGGCGCATTCCCGGCGAATTGGTGACGCGCGAGCCGATGACATCGGACAAATGCTGGGCTGTGGGCATCACCTGGCTGTGGTTGATGCCTTCATCGATGATCCGGTTGACGATCGCGCGGTCAACCGACTGCGCGTGCGCGGGCACGGCAACGATCATAGCGGCAGCGGCAAGCAGCATCGAACGCATCATTATCCCTTTCAAGCAACAAAGTTGCGCCATGGTTATGCGCGCGCGCGCGCCAGCGCAAGCGGCGTTGACAGCATCGCCGCACATGGGCATGGAGCCGCCTCGCTTTTGGCGCCCCCAATGGACAGGTGGCCGAGTGGTTAAAGGCAGCAGACTGTAAATCTGCCCGTGCAAGCGTACGCTGGTTCGAATCCAGCCCTGTCCACCAACCCCCGCCACCAACCCCTTACCCATCCGCTAATGATTGCTCCCGTTGGCCTGCAGCAGGACGGCAAGCGACGGACATAAGGATCAGGAGCGCCAAGCTCCTGACACTGGCGGGCGCGCGTCAAAAAGCCGCTGACCTGCGCCGAACGATCGAATATTCTGGCAGAGAGGAAGGGCGATGCCCAACAGGAGGTTGCTCAAGGTGATGCGTGATATGTGCGAGCCTTACTACATCCATGGCTTCCGCTCGACGTTCAGCGATCTCGTCTGGTTCCTCGAACCGGGAGCGGGCGTCTATGTCATTTTTGGAAAAGGGCATATGGATCGCATTCATGCCGGAGCGTATCGCCTGTGACCCTTGATCCCGAACCCGCCAACAATCCCAACCCCCGGCTGATGACCGATCCGCCGGCCATCGTCCGCCGCATTGCCAGCTTTGCCGGCACTCGCATGGTCGATCCGAAGCGCCGGGCCAAGCGCCGGGCGCAGGCGGAGGCGGCGCGGGTGAAGGCGGGCGCGCCGCACCGGGTCGAGTATTTCCACCAGCATGACGATCCCTATTCACACCTGGCCCAACAGGTGCTGGGAATTTTCAGGGATCGCTATGACATCGAGCTCGTCATCCACCACATCCGCGCCAGCGGCGGTAAGAACCAGCCTGAGCTGGCGAAGCTGGCTGCCTGGGCGGCCCGCGACGCGGATCTGATCGCGCCGCATTATGGCTTGCAGCGGCCTTCCGACCTGCCCGACCGCCGGGATGTCGCCCCGCCCGCAGCAGCGCTGGACAAGGGCAGCGCGCGGTTGGCTGATTTGGGGCATTATTCGGGCGCGATGTTCTATTACGGGGGCGAATGGTATTGGGGCGTTGATCGTCTGTTCCACCTCGAACAGCGGCTCCGCGATCTCGGCGCGTGCAAGGAACTCACGCGCCCCTATATCTGCCCGCGTCCCGATATCGACGTCAGCGGGGCGGATGCCAGCCACATGACGCTCGATTTCTACCCCTCGCTCAATTCCCCCTACACCTCGATCATCCATGATCGCACCATCGCCATGGCCGAGGCATGCGGCATCACGCTCCACCACAAACCAGTTCTGCCGATGGTGATGCGCGGCGTGCCCGCGACACGCCAAAAGGGCAGCTATATCCTGTTCGATACCAAGCGTGAGGCGGAGTTTTTGGGGGCGGATTTCGGCCCGATGGTCTTTCCGGTTGGTGCGCC
>DHHS01000072.1:0-1122 GCA_002403415.1 Sphingomonas sp. UBA4766
GGCACCGCCCGCCGCGCCCAGCGCGCCAGCCACCACCCCATCGACGGCGGCGGACAGCCGCCCGAGATAATCGGCCCGGCTGATCTCAACCGCGCCAAGCGACGCCAAATGGTCGGTCTGAAACTGGCAATCGAGCAGCGTGAACCCGCCCACCCGCAACCGTGCAACGAGCCAGGCGAGCGCCACTTTCGATGCATCGCGTTCGCGTGACACCATGCTTTCGCCGAAAAACGCCCGGCCCAGCGCTAGCCCGTAAAGTCCGCCGACTAGCCGGTCCCCGATCCAGCATTCGACCGAATGGGCATGACCGCGCCGGTGGAGTTGCGTGAACACATCCTCGATCTGGCCGCTGATCCACGTCTCTGGCCGGTCATGCACCGACTGCGCGCACAGCCGGATGACATCCTCAAACGCGGTATCCGCTGTCACACGGAACCGGTTGCCTGCAATTGTTTTTTTTAGCGAGCGCGACAAGTGAAACCCGTCAAGCGGCAAAATCGCCCGCCGCTTTGGCTCTACCCAATAGACGCTGTCGGCGGTGCGGTGGTCGGCCATGGGGAACACGCCCACCGCATAGGCGCCAAGCACCATCACCGGGTCCAGCCGCGTCATTGGGCCTGCCTCACCGAGACTGCCTCACTGCGCGCGGGCGGTCTCCGCCAGCCGCTTTTCGATTGCTTGCCACAGCGCGGCAAATGCCTGCGCGCCGGGCGTGCGCGCAGCAAAGCTGCCGACGGGCGCGCGCTTGACCGCCATTTGCTCGATCACGCTCGCCATGGGAATGACCGGCCAGGCAGGGTGACGGGCGAGCGCATCGGCATGTACCTTGCGCCGCCGGTCGACCATCGCGTGCACCGGCATCAGCGCTGACCGATTGCCAAGTTGCTCCACCACTTCGGCAAAGGCGCGTTCGCTCAAGGGGGAGGGGATGACGGGCACCACGATCAGGTCGGCGGCGCGCATCACCTGATCGCTCGTTTCAGTAATGCCGGGCGGGCAATCGAGGATCACCCGGTCGAAATCCTTGCCCGCCGTCGCGAGCAATTTGGCCAGCAGCTTTTTCTTGTCCAGTTCGTGGAACAACACATCGAGCCCGCGCAGCGACGTGTCCGCGCCGAGCAG
>DHHS01000072.1:1514-7156 GCA_002403415.1 Sphingomonas sp. UBA4766
CTGCGCCTGCCCCTTGGCGCGGCGGTCGCTGAGCAAATAGGTGCTCGCGGCTTGCGGGTCGAGATCCCAGAGCAGCGTGCGCCGGGCGGACAAGGTGGCCGCGCACCAGGCAAGGTTGACGGCGAGCGTGGTTTTGCCGACGCCGCCCTTCAGGCTGTAGATGGCGATGGTTGCTGAATTGGAGAATGCCAAAGTGGGGGATGCCTCCGTCTTGTGTCGAATGGCACCTTATCGTGCCCCAAGCCGGGGACGCATGCAAGCAACGATCACAGCAGCGGCTCATCGTCGCCCGGCCCCCACACATGCCGCGCGATCGTCACCCCGCTTGCGTCGAACTCGGTAATCAGCCGATCGCCGACATAATCAAACCGCGTTGCAGCCATATGTTCAAGAGTCAGTTTCAACTCTAAGGCCGAAGAAGACGGGCTAATGTCAATGTCGAGCATGATATAATCACTATATCTGTCAATAGATTAAAAAATTGTAATAATATACGTGAGTGAAAATTCCTGACTGTGTTAAAAATAATAATATACGTGCGTAAGAACGGATACAGATACAAGTGATGTAAAAGTTGTAACATAAATTTTATTTGATATGAATTTCTCAACAGCTGGACATCTGCAAAAACGCCTCGCTTTGAGGCATCTCCTGTGATTCACGCCGTGCACTGGACGGAGAGTTTTGATGCACCCACGCAGCCTGTTTTCGCTGGCGGAGCACTTGGAGCGGCTGAGCAAAGGCGGCCGGCCTCCCTTTGACCCGGTGGCGATGTTCAAGGTGCTGGTACTTCAGGCGCAGCATAATCTGTCGGATGCCCGCATGGAGTTCATGATCCGGGATCGCTTGAGCTGGATGCGCTTCTTCGGCTTCGACCTTGGCGGCACGATGCCCGACGAGAACACCATGCGTTGCGGCCCAGCGTAAGCACTCAGCTTCCAGCCACCCGTTGAGTTCCTCGATGCTAGCAAAGCGCAGGCGGGGCTGGAAGAACCGGCCCCGGATGGTCTGCGCCTGGTGTTCTACTTGGCCCTTCTCCCATCCCGCCGCCGGCGAGCACGCTTGCCAATCTGGCCCACAACTTCGATCGTCTGATCTTCCATCAGCGGGGTGCAACCACGGGATAGGTGCGCCTGAAATTCGCAGAAGGGGCTGGAAGGCTAACAAAAAGCCATCCCAGGGATACCCGTCAGCCCGCTCAAATGCCGACACTCGACCCGTCGAACACAAAACCGGTCAGCGCGCTGCCAAAGTCGCGGCTATTGCGGGTGTCCAGCTAATGCGTCGATTTGGTTCCGAGTTATCGGGAGTGTGCCCTTAAAACCGAAATGTGGGGCTGGATGTGGGAAGACGGCAGTACAACGTAGAATAGCTGCCATTAAATCAAGACATTAGTGCTTGACGATGGTGACCCCTACGGGAATCGAACCCGTGTTTCAGCCGTGAGAGGGCCGCGTCCTAACCGCTAGACGAAGGGGCCGTTGGCGGTCGATGGCGCGCTCTAGGGGCCTGTCCCACGCGCGTCAAGCCGCTGCGCGACGCCGTTCGGTCATCTCGACATTCAGCATTTCGGCGAGCAGGAACGCGAGTTCCAGGCTTTGCCCGGCGTTCAGCCGCGGGTCGCAGTGGGTGTGATAGCGGTCGGCCAGGTCCATTTGCGTCACATCCATCGCGCCGCCGGTGCATTCGGTGACGTTCTTGCCGGTCATTTCGACATGGATGCCGCCGGCAATCGTCCCTTCGGCCCGGTGGACCGCGAAAAAACCGCGCACTTCAGCCAAAATCCGGTCAAAGGGGCGTGTTTTGTAGCCATTATTGGTCTTGATGACATTGCCGTGCATTGGGTCGCAGCTCCAAACCACCGGATGCCCCTCACGTTGCACCGCGCGGACCAGCTTGGGCAGGCCGCCCTCGATCTTATCATGGCCATAGCGCGTAATCAGTGTCATCCGCCCGGCAATCCGCGCAGGGTTGAGCGTGTCGAGCAGCCGCAGTAGCGCGTCTGGCTCAAGGCTCGGCCCGCATTTCATGCCAATAGGGTTGCCCACCCCGCGCAGAAACTCGACATGCGCCGACCCCTCAAACCGGGTGCGGTCGCCAATCCATAACATATGCGCCGAGGTGTCATACCAGTCGCCGGTCAGCGAATCCTGCCGCGTCATCGCCTGTTCAAAGGGGAGCAGCAGCGCTTCATGGCTGGTGTAGAAATGGGTGCCCTTGAGCTGGGGCACCGTTTCGGGGTTGATGCCGCACGCTTCCATGAATTCGAGCGCTTCGCCAATCCGGTCGGCGACATCGGCGAATTTCTTGGCCCATGGGCTGCGGCCCATAAAGTCATGTGTCCAGCGGTGGACGCGGTGCAGATTGGCATAACCGCCGCTGGCAAAGGCGCGCAGCAGGTTGAGGGTCGCGGCACTTTGCGCATAGCCCTGAATCATCCGCTGCGGATCGGGGGTGCGGCCTTCGGGCGTAAAAGCGATGTCGTTGACATTATCGCCGCGATAGCTGGGCAGTTCGATGCCGTCTTGCACTTCGGTATCGGCGGATCGCGGCTTGGCGAATTGCCCCGCCATCCGCCCCAGTTTCACGGTCGGCAGCTTTGACGCAAAGGTCAGCACCACCGCCATCTGCAGCAGCACGCGAAACGTGTCGCGAATGGTGTCGGGGTGGAATTCGGCAAAGCTTTCGGCGCAGTCGCCCCCTTGCAGCAAGAACGCACGGCCATCGACCACGCGGGCGAGCTCTGCGGTCAGGTCGCGTGCTTCGCCGGCGAATACCAGCGGCGGATAGTTGCGCAGCGTGGTGGTTGCCGCGGTCAGCGCCGCCGCGTCTGGATAGGTCGGCAATTGGCGCGCTTCATGCGCAGTCCAGCTATCGGGGGCCCAGGGTGCGGCCATAGGTCAATCGTCCAGTCGTCGCAAACATGTCGAATAGTGTTCATGCGCGCAAATCGGCCTTTTCGCAATCGCACAAATCATCGCTGCCTTCAGGGTCGCTTGCGGTGATCGGTCAGATGTCACGCGCCATCACGATCATCTCGCGCAGGTCACCGCGTAGGGTATTGGCAAACATCTTGCGGCCAATCTCGGCAAAACCCCAGCGCCGATACGCGCTGACTGCCCAATCGGCCTGCGCCATCACGTCGAGCCAGACATGATCATAGCCCTCTGTTCGGGCAAGCGCGATCGCGTGTTCGGTCAGCATCCGACCCAGCCCGGTGCCGATCGCGTTCTGAAGCAGGTAAATCCGCCGCAACTCCACTCCATTGGCGCGCGCGGTCGCCGGATTGGGCTGATCGCGGTGCATTGTGAGGAATCCGACCGGCTGATCGTCGCGCTCGGCGATCCACACCGTCGCGCCCGTATCGGCGAGCAGCTCGGCAAAGGCGCTCGCGCTGAATGTTCGGGCGTGTTCGGCAAGCGCGGCCGCATCCGCCCACCAATCGCCATAGGCCTGCGCATAGGCGACCGGGCCAATTGCCCCCAGTGCCTCGGTATCCGCCGCTGTTGCGATGCGAACCCGGCGTGCGTCAGTATCCCGCGTCAAGATCGACCACATTGGTCATGGGCCGCCGGTCGAGAAAGGCGGCGAGGTTTTCGAGAAACAGGGCGGTTGCGCGTTGGAACATCTTGGTCTGGCTGCGCCCCGACAAATGCATCGAATGGATCGCATTGGGCGCGGACCAGAGCGGGTGATCGGCCGGCAGCGGCTCTGGCGTGACCACGTCGAGGAACGCGCCGCCGATCCGCCGTTTGGCCAGTGCCTCAATCAGCGCGTCCTGATCAACCATGTCACCGCGCGCGATGTTGATGAGCCAAGCGTCGCGCTTCATCGCGGCCAGCTCGCCCGCGCCGATCATCGCTTTGGTTTCCCCGGTGGAGGGGGCCGCGAGGATCACCCAGTCAAACTCGCCCAGTCGCGTCCGCCACCCATCGGGCTGAAGCGTGCCGTCTCTGCCGGAGCGCGTCACCCCGGTCACGGCCACGCCAAAGCCCCGCAACCGCTCGGCAATCAGCGTGCCGATCGCGCCCATGCCGATAATGAGCGCGGATGTCTCATAAAGCTCGGTCTGGCCCGGCGCCTGTATCGTCCATTCGTGCCGGTCGGCGATCCGCACGACTTCGTCGAAACGCTTGGCGGCAACCAGCACGCCCATCACCGCATATTCGGCAACCGCAAATGCATTAATGCCGACGCCATTGGTCAGGATCGTGCCCCGTTCCTTCAGCAACGGCAGCGGAAACGCATCCAGCCCGGCATAGATGGTGCTGACCCATTTCAGCCGAGCGCCCGCTGCGACGGCTTCGCCGGTCCAGGCGGGACGCTGCATATCGACCCAGGCGATGTCGGCATCAACCACTTGCACAAGCGCTTCCTCATGCCCCGCAAACCAGACGACATCGAGCCCTTCGGGCAGGCGCGGTTCGATCAGCGGGCGCGCAAGCGCCGGCAGCACTGCCTTCATGCGGCTACCATCATCGCTGCGCGATAGGGTTCGGCGTTCCACCCCGGCCAGCGCTGCTGCGTGCGCGCGATCGTCGTCTCGGTCCAGAACGGATCGCCAGGGCGCGGGATTCCGAGGCAGGCAAGCTGTTCGGGGGACGCATGGTTGATGAGCCGCTTCCACGGCCGCAGGAAATGATAGGGCCAGGCCGTCCAGCCGATCATGTCGTTCCCCGCTGCCTTGTAGCTTGCTGTGATCGTATAGCGATGCCCGCCCGGCCGCGTCAGGTTGGTGCCGCGATGATAAACGTCGATGCTATAGGCAAAGATCGACCCCGCCGGTGCCGCACCCGATTGCTCCAGCGCCTTCAGCCGGTGCTGCGCCTCCTCGCCAAAGCCGGTCACGTCGTGCTGATCGAGCGACAGGGCTGCGCGCCCGGCACCGCTCGCCTCCTCGGGCAGCACGGTGCGATGGGCGCCCACCACCGTCGCCGCCTGCGGATTGGGCACATAATGGATCGCGCCCAGATCATCGGCGACGTCCGTTACATAGATCATGAAGTTGATCGTGCCCTCGGCTGCATCGTCGCCGGGGACGGTGAGGGTGTGGTTCTTGAAATCGCAGTGGAACGGCTGGTCGTAATCGGCTTCCCCGGTGAATTTGGCCCAGGCGTCGCACTGGTAGAGCCGCACATCGTCCACCCCGAGCGCAGCCTTGGCAAAGGCGATGAGCTGCGGGTGCAGGCCGATCAGGTTGATCGCGGGCGATGCGGCAAAGGGCAGATGTTCGTAATTGCGGAACTGGGCCATTTCGAACACGCCCACGCTGCCGGCGGGCTTGTGATCGACCGCCGTCCCCTCGCGCGCGCCGCCGAAGATCGTGTCGCAATCGGCGCGCACGGCGGCGATTGTTTCGGCATCGAAGAAACGGTCGAGCACTACGGCACCGTCGCGGTGCCATGCGGTGATACGCTCATCCTGCTTGTAATTGGTCGCGGTCATCGTACCTCTCCTTGGATTTTAGCCGCGATCATGGCGGATTGGCGGCCGCGCGCAAGCCCCGATTACAGCGTCGGCCGCCAGTCCCATCCCAGCGGATCGCCGTCCATTACCTCCACCCCGGCAGCGATCAGATCGTCGCGAATCCGGTCCGACGTGGCGAAGTCCTTCGCCGCGCGCGCGGCCTTGCGATCAGCGAG
>DHHS01000046.1:0-8470 GCA_002403415.1 Sphingomonas sp. UBA4766
CCGATAGCCCAACTCAGCACGAACTGGTTAGGCAGGCCGCATTGGAGGACCGTTGTTGTGCCCTGGAGATTGCTTCACGATTGGTATGCCAAGGGCCGGTATCCCGGCACTGGCCCGCTGATGCCGCTCAGCCTCATCACACTGAACGGGCGACCGGGGACCAGCGAGGAAGAGATCGCCTTTTACGCGCGCGCCGAATTCGACATGCTGGTGGAATGGGCTTCTAACGGATTGTTTGTAATGGCTTTTATTGGCCATGATCGCGATGAACTGACCCTGCTTTGCACCGAATCCGCAGCGGTAATGCGCGACCATGTGATGGCATTGCCCCTCATTGTCGCGGGGCTAGCCGATGCTGATGTCCGCGTTGTTTCGATGCTGAGACTCGCCACACAAACAACGATTGTCCACTGATCATGAGGGGCGATTTCAGGCAGGTCGAGCACTGGCAAACCGTCAATCGCATGACCGCGCGCCCGCCACACAAATGATAGATAATTGCGCAAATCGATGGAACAGGATGAGCCAGTGATTTCAAATGCCGGGTCAATGTGATATTGATACAATAACAGATGTAGAATGCATGAATGCACCACATCGACAACCCATCAATATTGCTTGGAATAGACTTTATTCCTATGGTTAACTCATCCCATAACTCTGCTGGTTCTCATCGGGCCGAGCCGTTTCAGTCAATCCAGTTTTCGGGAGAACCGGAAACGGAGCTGCTCTCACCCTATGAGAGCCGGATTCAGGCGGTCCGCTATGCCGGTACGCGCGGTGCCGACCTGGCCCGGGCCAATGGGCTGTTGGCACATAATGATACATTCATGGTCAATCTCAGCGCGTCGGCGCGCCATCGCGGCCGCATCGGCGACATTCGCTTCGATCGCCCGCTCCAGCGCGGTCAGGTAAGCTTTATTCCGCACAATCACTATATTGATCTCGAATTTCCGAGTGATTTCCGATCGCTCATGTTGTTCATCCCGTCGGTTGATCTGCAACGGGTGATTGCAGAACTCGGTGTTCACCAGCTTCAGCCGATTATCAGCGAACGTAATGACCGCCTTAGCCAGCTCGCCGCCATGGTGGCGGCGGAATTGCGGGCGCCGGGCTTTGCTTCTGATCTGATGACCGATGGTTTGATTCGGGCGATCGGCGCCGCGCTCGTCCAGCGCGAATCCACCCCACACGATCATGTCGGGGGCCGTATTCACCTGTCGCCCGTGCGCCTGGCCAAGGTGATGGATTACATCGAATCGACGCTCGATCGCGAAATTCACCTGACCGACCTGGCAACGATTGCCGGGCTATCGCCCTTTCACTTTTCACGCGTGTTCAAATTGGAAACGGGGGAGACCCCGTATCACTTTGTCGGCATGCGCCGCCTGGAACGGGCCCGGTTGATGCTGCTCAGCAGCGATATGCCGCTCGCTGAGCTGGCGCTCAGTTGCGGCTTTGCCAGCCAGTCGCATTTCACCGCCGCCTTTTCCAAGGCGATGGGCGTATCGCCCGGTCGGTATCGCCGCATGCGCGGTCGCTAGAGCGCCGTCCGGCTCAACTCGGCGCAGCAAGGCAATTTGGCGATAAACTCCAGTGAGTTCGAAAGCTCGGGCACGGCGTCGAGTCTATTCTGAGATCCTCAATAGAAGGATCATCGTCATGTCCAGTATCTCAAAGCTGCTTGGTCGCAGCGGGGTCGCGCTCATACTTGTGTCCACTGCCGTCGGCACCGCCATCGCGCAAGACTGACCCCCGCCAGAGGCACCGGCGCCCACCGAATGGTCTCCCTTGCAATCAAACCGCTTTGGCAGTGAACTTGGCGAAAAATGGATTCCCGTGCCCAATGGCGACAGCGGCGCGCCGCGCCACGGCTGGCTCGCCACCGCTGATGGATTTTTCACGCGGGAAACGCACCTTGCAGGCGCATACACTGATTCGACCGGGCCCGATGCTTTTGGCGTATTGGGGCGCATCCATTATCCCTTTACCCGCCGACTTTGGGCGGGACTCGAGCTCCCCTATTTCCAGAGCTCTAGCGGTCGCGGCAATTTCGGTGACATTGTGCTGACCACCCAAGTGATGCTCGCCGAAAAGCGCAATCTGTCGATCAATGCCGGCGTCGGCTGGCGCTTGCCGACTGGATCAACCGTTCAGGGCAATCAGGTTTTCGCAGCCCAACCACAGCTGAACATCTGGACCGATGTTGGCAAGGGCTTTTCGCTGCGCGGGCGCGTAGGATATGAATTCGCAAACCGGGGCGTCGCCGACGCCTTTGTCTTGAACGCCGCCATCGGTCAAACGGTCACACCACATAGCCGCGCCCCTTTTGGCGATCTGACCTGGTATGTTTCGGCCAATTGGCGCGAGCCCACCACCGGACGCGGACCAACCTTTGTCAGTATCACGCCGGGGATGCGCACGCACATCGGAAACAACCTGTTCTTCCTAGCCGGTGTCGAATTCCCGGTCGCCAATCGGCCAAGCTTTTTCAAACAACGCTATATCTTCCAGCTCGTTCAGGGGTTTTAAGACTCGCGCGACCGGGTATCACCGCCGCGTTCCCGCGCGCGGCGATACTCGGCAGGCGTCAGGCCGGTTGCATCGCGGAAGCGGACCGAAAAATAGGCGTGCGAGCCAAAGCCGCACTGGCGGGCAATTTGTGCGATTGGCAGCGACGTCTGCTCCAACAAGTCGCGCGCGCACGCCAGTCGCTCTTGATGAACATAGGCATAGGGCGGCATACCGGTGGTCTGTTTAAACGCACGCCCGAAATGAAACCGGCTATATCCCGCAACCGCAGCCATATCGTCTAGCGTAATCCGCTGCTCAAGATTGGCTCTGATAAAATCCCGAACCCGACGAACGACATGCGGCGCGAGCATGACGCGCCGAAATCTGACAAATTCTCCATCCCAATGCGATGTTGCGGCCAATCGTACCAATAATGCATCGGCATAATGCTGGGCGATGGCCGACCAGTTTGGATCATCGCGCGAACTCAAGATCAACTCGAATATATTGGCTGAATAAGGATCGGCGCGTCCAATAGTCTCCGCAAAGCTCACCTTTGACGGATCACGATCAAACGTCGTTGCGACAAGATTGGCGAAATAATCCGGTGCAACATAATAATGCGAAAAGCCGACTGGTCCTTCCGTGGTCCAACGATAGCTGCTACCGACCTCGATCGTAGTGATCGACCGCGCGCTGACTTCGGCGGTTTTGCGGCCACCAGCGCCCTCTCGCGAAACACGCTTGGCGCCGCCTTCGTGCAGGACAATCAGATGATGGTCGAGCGGCGGCTGAAGCATCACCGCGTCGGTATTTTGCCATGAGTGGATAAACCCACCGTCCAGAACACTGGGCACGGTCGGCGTTGTGCTGCTGCTCCAATCCCAGCGCCACCATTCAGCAGGGTTGACGAGTTGAACGCTATCCCGATCCAATGAGATGGAAACCCCAACCTAAAAGCCCAGTGAAAATCATCGTGCCGATATCCGTTATATCCCCATCCTCGCTAGGGGTTGCGCGAAAATGGCACGCAGAAGCGACGTATTGTTACCATTTTGACGCGAGATTGGGTTATTATCTGTCGCATACTGAGGCAGTCTGACGTCATTTCTCACGCAAGCTCGGGCCGCCAATACTGTCGGAACCGCTTACACTGTCCACAGGATTGCAAACGCAGCTTTAGGATATGTATCTGATATACAAATGATTTTTTAAAATGGCATGAAACATGCTGGGAAAGCCCCGTGCCCCTAGGCATACCGCTTCAGCGGGCGGATCGACAGCTAAACTTCAAGTTTCTTCCGGACTCGCGTCGATCCGCCCCACCCGGCCCGTTCACCCCGCCGCCAGTGCCGCTGCATAAGCACGATCCGCAGCTCGCCGACTGGTGCGCGCCCGCAGCGCCGCATGAGCCAATGCCTGCGGGTAAATTTCACCAAACAACCGCTCAAAACTATTGTCCCAACTAAATTGCTGCGCGTGGACGTGCGCGGCGGCGCCCATCGTGCGTGCGCCCGATGCCCAGACCCGCTCGACATTGCGCGCCATGGCGACAGCATCGTCGACCGGGCCGAGCAGGCCCAGCCCCTCGGGCACACGGTCGATCATTGCCCCGCTTGCGACACCAACCACCGGCAGCCCCGATGCCTGCGCCTCGACGATCGAGATGCCGAACGTCTCATCCGCCATGCCCGACACGTAAATGTCCGCAGATGCCAGCGCGCGGGCAATCTGCGCGCGGTCGGTGATGAAGCCGGGAAAGGCGATGGGCAAATCGGCGGCCGCCGCCATCATATCGGGTCGCCGCTGACCATCGCCGATCAGCACCAGCGCCGCCCCCAGCGCGGGCGGCAAATGCCGGAACATGTCGATCACGGTCTGCGCACGCTTTTCGTTATCGAGCCGCCCGGCATAGATCAACAACGGCCCATCGCCCGGCAGGCCAAGTTCGGCGCGATAGCCGGGGTCACGGCGCGCGGGGTGAAACTGGCTGATGTCGGCGCCCAGCGGCAGCACGCTCGTCCGCAATATCTTGCGCCGCGCCAGCACCGCACGAATATCCTCCGACAGGGTATAGACCCAGTCGAATTCGCGGTAAGTCACCTCGGCATAGCCATAAGACAACCATTGGAAGCCGCGACCTATCGTGGTGCCAAACAGCTTTTGCGCCACGCGAAACACATGCGCATTGGGAAAATCAGTGCTGTAACCCGCGACCAGCGCCGTTTCGCGAAACGCGCGCCGATGGTGGATCGCGGTCCAGGGCAACACCCAAGGACATAGCGATTCAACAATCGCCGGGCGATAGCGGGCCAGCAAGTCGCGGACCACGCCGGTGCGCAGGATGAAGCGATAGTGCGGGCTGTTGCGCACTGGATTGGCGCCCACCTCTGCCCAGATATGGCGGCCGTTGACTACCAGCTTGTCCTCAGGGCCCGGCACGATCTGGAGCAGAGTATGGGGCGTATGCGCCAGCACATAATCGCGCTTGGCCATCATATAGGTGCCGACGCCACCACCGCCCGTCGGCGACCAGCTTTGTGTCAGATCGCACAGAACCATGGGCGCCTGCGTGCCTAATTGCGGCCCCGCCCCGCCCGTGTCCAACAGCATTGGCCCCTTGTTCCTCTCGTTAGAGCCCCGATCTCTTTTCAGCGAAGCCGAAACAGATGCGGCATCGGGCCCATTCCACGGACGCCTGACAGGCTCTACCGCGCGCCGACCAGCCCATTAGCCTCAAACAATTGCGCCAGCTCGCCCGTCTCAAACATTTCCATCATGATGTCGGACCCACCGACAAATTCGCCCTTCACATAAAGCTGTGGGATGGTTGGCCAGTCGGAAAACGCCTTGATGCCCTGACGGATTTCCTGATCCTGGAGCACGTCGACGCTGCCGAAATCGATATTCAGATGCTGGAGGATCGCAACCGCCTTGCTCGAAAAGCCGCACTGCGGGAACAGCGGCGTGCCCTTCATGAACAGGAGCACGTCGTTGCTGTCGACCAATTCGGCAATGCGGGCGTTGGTGTCTTCGGTCATCTTGTTCGTCCTTTAGTCGGGCGTGGCTGTGGTTAGTTGCAGCGCGTGGAGCGCGCCGCCCATCCGCCCGCCCAGGCTGGCATAAACGGCTTGATGTTGCTTGATCCGGCTCATCCCGGCAAAGCTCGCGCTGGTCACGCGCGCGGCATAATGATCACCATCGCCCGCCAGATCGGTAATTTCGACCAACGCATCGGGAATGCCAGCGCGGATCAGCCGCTCAATCTCGTCAGCGGGCATCGCCACCGGATCAGCCCGCGCTTAGCTGACGCTGCGCCTCGGCAGCATGCTCGTCGAGCGCGCGGCGAATGCCGGCTTCGTCAATCTCGACACCGGCGGCGGCCAGATCACCAAGCAGCTTGCGCACGACATCCGCGTCGCCTGCTTCTTCGAAATCGGCTTGCACGACGGACTTGGCATAGGCGTCGGCGTCATCCGCCGACAGCTTCATCAGGCCAGCTGCCCAATGCGCGACCAGCTTGTTGCGGCGCGCGGTCACGCGAAAGGCCAGATCTTCCTCGCGCGCGAACTGGGTTTCAAAAGCGCGTTCACGGTCATCAAAGGTCGTCATGCTATGGGAATCCCCAAAATTGATTGCGGGCAGATAGTGCGCCGACGTCGCCTGCGCAACCGATGCGCCCCTAAGCCGCGACGCGTACCACCAATTTGCCAATCGCGCCCCGCGCCGCCATTTTGGCGATCGCCGCACCGCCATCGGCAAAATCGAACACTTGCGTCACGCGCGGCTGGATCTTGCCGTCTGCCCAGAGCCGGAACAGGTGGTCGACATGCGCCTGATTGGCCTGCGGATCGCGCGCGGCAAACGCGCCCCAAAACACGCCACACACATCGCAACTCTTGAGCAATGTCAGGTTTAGCGGGAGCCGCGGGATACCCGCCGGGAAGCCAACGACCAGATAGCGCCCTTCCCATGCGATCGCCCGCAGCGCGGGCTCGGCATAATCGCCGCCGACTGGATCATAAATCACGTCCGCGCCATTTGGGCCAAGCGCTGCCTTGAACTGATCGGCCAGCGCTTTGGACGCGTCCTTGTCGAACGGGGCGCGACCGTAAACCAGCGTCGCATCAGCGCCTGCCTCCAGGCAGGCCTGCGCCTTTTCCTCCGACGAAACAGCGGCCACGACCCGCGCGCCAAAGGCCTTCCCCAGCTCGATCGCCGCCAGCCCGACACCGCCCGCAGCGCCCAGCACCAGCAACGTCTCGCCCGCCTTCAAATGCCCACGGTCGAGCAGCGCGTGGATCGTCGTGCCATAGGTGAGGACGAGCGCCGATCCTTCCTCAAACGACCGCCCCTCGGGCAGTTTATAAAGGCGCGCGGCATCAACCGCGATCTTCTCGACCAGCCCGCCATGCCCGATCGTACCAAGCACGCGGTCGCCGATCGTCAGCGTCGTCACCCCCTCGCCCACCGCCTCCACTACGCCGGAAATTTCACCGCCGGGGGCAAAGGGGCGCTGCGGTTTGAACTGATATTTATCCTCGATGATGAGCACATCGGGGTAGTTGATCGCGCACGCCTTTACCGCGACCAGCACTTGACCCGGTCCGGGCACGGGATCGGGCAGCTCCTCGATCGTCAGCGTATCGGGGCCGCCTGGTGCCGTTGATAACAATGCCCGCATCACGCTCTCCCGTTGCTGTTCTCTATGCCCGTTTTGCCGCGCGGTGCCGGGCGCGTCCAGCCCCGACATTGCGCCACGCCGACTTATTCGGCGGCCGCCGGGAAAGCGGGCAGCTTGGCAATGTCGCGCGGATCATGTTGGATGATGACAGTGGCCTTGGTATTCGCCGCGAGCCCCTTGAACCGCGCAAACGAGGCCAGCGTATCGGCGCGGTTGGTGTTGAACGTCGGCACGCCGTCGCTGTCGTAATTCTCGCGAAAATGCGCCTGATCGCCGCTCAACAAAAAGGTGCGCCCACTGCCCAGCTTGACGAGCAGCGCATGGTGCCCCGGCGTGTGGCCGGGCGTGTCGATAATGGTGACACTACCATCGCCGAACACATCCTTGTCACCGCTGACCGGCACCGACTTACCGGGCCCGCCAATCCAGTGCTTGAGCGCGGTCGGATCAGCGCCAAAGCCGGGGGGCGTCGCGCTTAGTGCGTCGAAATCACCCTTGCCAATCATCAGCGTCGCGCCTGGAAAGGCCGCCGCCTGCCCCGTATGGTCATAATGATAATGGCTGATGCCGATGATGCTGACCTGTTCGGGCTTCACGCCGATTTCGGCCAATTGCTCAACGACTGTCTTGGTGATCGTCGCCCCGCCCACCGTGCGCCCCTTCAACGCCGCCGACAGGCCGGTGTCCCACAGCATATAAGCATCGCCATGCTTGATGAGATAGCAACCCACGCTCAACGTCATGCTCTTACCGGTATAGGCGCGGGTATCCGAAAACAAATTGAGATCGGCAATCTGCGCGCTGCCGCAATCGAGCCGCCACAGCTTGGTATCAACCGGCGGTTTGCCGCTTGCCGCAAAAGCGCACAGCCCCGCCAAAAGCGTGCCCGCCGCCAACATCACCAATACGCGCTTCATGCCTTATCCCCTCAACCAGCGTCGCCATCGCGGCCCCCCGCGCCAGCTAACCATCGCAATACTAGGCGGGATTGCGTGCGGAGGGAAGCGTCACCGCGCGCTACTTGTCACCCGCGACCAGCGGCGACTGATAGGTCGCATCATGTGGGAACGGCAGCGGCACCCCGTCCCGCATCGCCGCCAGCACTGCGGCGAAATCGGTGCGACAGCGAAAGCCAAGCACCCGCTCTGCCCGACGCGCGTCGTAAACACGGTCGATAACACCGGGCAATTGCCAGCCGCGCGCAGCATAAAGCGCCGGCGCGTCCGGGAAATAACGCGCCACCACCGTTGCCGCATTGACTTTCAGCGGCAC
>DHHS01000046.1:8856-10869 GCA_002403415.1 Sphingomonas sp. UBA4766
GGCGCGCGGTCCAGCGCCGCAAGATGCGCAGCAGCCGCATCCTCCACCGTCAGGCGCCGGTTCAAAAACTCGTTCGCCTTGTTGTTTTCGCCTGACAGGCGCAGATCGGTGTCATCTTCTTCCGGAAAGAACCGACCCGTGCGCAGGATGATACAGCGCAGCGCGTGATTTTGGTGATAGAGGCGGCATATCTGTTCGGCGGCCAATTTGGTAATGCCGTAAATGTTGCGCGGCTCAAGCGGCGCGAAATTCTCATCGAGCCACACTGCGCGCTCGCTCGCCCCGGCACGCACCGCCGCTGAGATCATCAGCGAGGTGGTGGAGGTGAACACAAAGCGCTGCACGCTATGCGCGACGCTTGCCTCCAACAGGTTCAGCGTGCCCGTGACATTGACATCGACAAAAGCTTGCGTCGGGTATCGGACGATATCGGGCTTGTGCAGCGCGCCCGCATGGATGACCGCCTCGACACCTCTATCCGCAAAAATCTGCATCACCAGCAGGCGGTCGGCGACCGATCCGACGATGTCAGTATGAGCGCCCGGTGCCGGGTCCAGCCCGATCACCTCATGCCCCGCCGCCTGCAACCGCGGCGCGATATGCCGCCCCAGCCAGCCCGATGATCCGGTGAGCAAAACCCGCATGAAATTGACCTAACGAACGACTGTTACAACTTCAAATCGCAAGCGCTGCCTTTGGTGGCGTCTCGGCCGCGTCCGCCCAATCCTCCTGCCGGGCGAGCCACGGGTTGAGGTAAAGCGCCGGTATCTTGAACAGCAACAGTTCGCGGTGGATCCAGAAATCGACCGCGCGCTCCAACCATGATGCCGGTTTGCGCCCCGTCCGATCGAGCCACGCCTGATAGGGTTGCCAGTGGCTTGGCTCGTCGCGCTCGATAATGCGGAAAATCTTCATCATAACCGGGTCAGCGCGCACCAGCGGTGATTTGAGCAGCACGTCGACCTGGCGCATCCCGCGCTGTTCGGTCAGCATGATGACCCGGCACAACCGCTCAAACTGGTCCTGGTCCGCGATGATCGCTTGTGTGTCGAGTGCGTCGATGCCGCGCCCGAACATGATTTCGACGAACCGGTCGATATGGCCGCAGGTGCGATCGACCTTGAAGGGGCGCCGTCCATTGATCTCGAACCAGCGTTTGAACATTACATAGTGCTTGCGCTCGTCCGCGCGGTGCTTTTCGACCTCGGCGATGAAACGGTGATCGTCGGGACAGCAGGCGCGCACCGCCTCCAGCACGCGGTCGATGCTGGTATAGCCCCTGTGCTCATTGTAAATATACACCGAGGCGAGGATTTCGAGATAGCGGCGGTGCAGGAAACGGATCATGCCGCAATGCCTAGGCCCCGCCCGCGCGCAGTGCAATGCGCAGCGGGCGATTGGCTGCGGCTCAGACGGTTAGTTGCTCCACATAATTCGCGGTCGTTTTGGCCCGGACATCGTCGGCCGTAACGCCGGGGGCAAGCTCGATCAGCGCAAACGGGCTGTCATGATCGGGGCGGTGGAACACGGCGAGATCGGTGATGATCATATCAACGACATTGCGACCCGTCAGCGGCAGCGTGCACGCCGGAATGAACTTCGGGTCACCGTTTTTGGAGGTGTGCTCCATCACCACGACAATGCGCTTGACGCCCGCGACCAGGTCCATCGCGCCGCCCATCCCCTTGATGAGCTTGCCCGGAATCATCCAATTGGCGATGTCGCCGCCCGCGCTCACTTCCATCGCGCCCAGCACGGTCAGGTCGATATGCCCGCCGCGGATCATCGCAAAGCTGTCGGACGAGCTGAAATATACCGATTGCGGCAACTCGCTGATCGTCTGCTTGCCCGCGTTGATGAGGTCGGGATCGACTTCATCGACATAGGGGAACGGTCCAATTCCCAGCATCCCGTTTTCGCTTTGCAACGTCACGTATATGCCATCGGGAATGTGATTGGCGACCAGCGTCGGGATGCCGATGCCCAGGTTAACATAGAACCCGTCCTGCAATT
>DHHS01000047.1:0-3305 GCA_002403415.1 Sphingomonas sp. UBA4766
GACATGGGGTTCATTCCCGATATCGAGGAAATCTGCACCAAATTGCCCAAGCAGCGCCAGACCCTGTTGTTTTCAGCCACCATGCCGCCGCCGATCAAGAAGCTGGCCGACAAATTCCTCGACAATCCCAAGATGATCGAAGTCGCGCGGCCGGCGACTACCAACACCAATATCACCCAATATCTGGTCTCGGTCAGCGCGTCGAAAAAGCGCGACCGGCTGCTCGATCTGCTGGGCGATGACGTGCGAACCGCCATTATCTTCTGCAACCGCAAGACAACCGTGCGCGATTTGAACAAGGTCTTGAAGCGCGCCGGGTTCCGGTCGGGCGAAATCCATGGCGATATGGAACAGTCCGAGCGGATTGCCGAGCTCGACCGGTTCAAGGGCGGCGACATCAATATCCTCGTCGCTTCCGACGTGGCCGCGCGCGGACTCGATATCAAGGGGGTGAGCCATGTGTTCAATTACGATGCGCCCTGGCACCCTGATGATTATGTCCACCGCATCGGCCGCACGGGCCGCGCCGGGGCGACCGGCACCGCTTATACGCTGTTCACGGCCGATGATGCTGAAAACATCGCCAATATCGAAAAGCTGACCGGGCAAACGATCGAACGCATCGGGGCCGCGCCCGATTCGGCACCGGACGCCCCCCCCCCCGCCAAGTCGGCGCGCAAGCGCGGCAAGGCAAAGGGCAAGTCTGCCGAGACCATTCCCGTCGAGCACACTGATGACGCGCCGCTCGCCGATGGGCAATCCCCGAAGCGCGCGCGCCGCAAAGCGACCGGTGCTGCGCGCGTCGCCGGTGCTGTATCACCACCCGCACCCACGCCAACCGCAGGCCCAGCGGCCATCGCCACCCCAGTTGGCGACAGCCAGTGGGAAGGGCCCTTCCCCGATTTCCTGCGCGCACGCTTGACCTGAAATGACCGGGACGTCCACCGTCCGAGATGTGGGGATGTTCGCACTCCCCGCCGCGATCGCCAGCCCATGCGTCAAGCTGTGTCGCATCGACGCCGATAATCGCTGTGCGGGGTGTTACCGCACCATCGACGAAATTGCGCGCTGGAGCGCCGAAAGTGCCGAGTGGCGCGCGGCCATCATGGCCGAGCTGCCCGCGCGCCGCCCCTGACAAGCACTGGGCGCGCGATTACGCCGCGCGATACCACCACACCCCATCTGCCACGTCGCGTACCGCCCGCCCCTCAATCTCCAGCCGGCGCAAATGCGCCAGCGCCTCGCCGGTCGCCATGCCGAGCAATTCCGGGCCAATCGCGCGGCGAAACAGGCGGCCAAAGCAATCGACTGCGCGGCGCGGCGCCTCACCGATAAACACGGCGAGCTCATCGAGCCGGTCGCGGTGCTCGCGGGTCAGCGCGTCGAGCCGCGTGTGCAACCCGGTGAAGACATCGCCGTGTCCGGGCAATACCACCGTGTCCGCAGGCAATTCCTTGAGCTTGGCCAGCGAATCAAGCCATTCGCCCAGCGGATCACCCTCTGGCTCGGTCACGCCGAGCGAGACGTTTGAGCTGATCCGCGGCAACACCTGATCGCCGGAAATCAGGATGCCGCGCGCCGCGTCGAACAGGCAGGCATGTTCGGGACTGTGCCCGCTGCCGGTCACAATGCGCCAGGTGCGCCCGCCAATCGCCATCACCTGCCCGTCAACCAGCCGCCGATAGCCGAGCGGCAGCGCGGTAATGATCCGGCGAAACCCCGACCAGCCGCGTGCGGTGCCGCGCTCAACCGCCTCGTCATCCCAGCCCGCGCCGCGCCAGAACGCCAGCATCTCATCGGGCACGGCATCGCGCGCATCGGCCGCCAGCATGCGTGCAGTCAACCATTCTCCCCGCGTCATTTCCAGCGGACAGCCGTGATGCGCGCACATCCAGCCCGCCAGGCCAATGTGATCGGGGTGGAAATGCGTGCCGATCACGCGGGTCAGCCGAACGCCCGACAGCGCCCCGTTTTCGCCAAACAACGCCTTCCAATCGTCGCGCGTCGCCTCCAGATTCATGCCGGTATCGACCAGCGCGACGCCCGGTCCGCGCGCGTCTTCATCATCGATCAGCCAGCAGTTAATGTGCTTGAGCGGCCCCGGCACCGCGAGCCGCACCCAGCGCAGCCCGTCCGCCACCGTCATCACGCGCTGCTGCTCAGGCCCGACATGACCAAAGGGATAGGTCAGTCCCCGGTGGCTGGTCGGCACGAAGCTCGCGTCGGGCAGCAAGGCCGCATCGGCGCTGCGCGTCACAACCGCCTCAGGCTCGCTTGAACGGGTCGGCCAAGCCGCCGGGCAAGAGCGCTGAATCGCCAGCCTCTACGCCGCGCGCAGCCTGTTCGCGCTCATCACGCAGCGATTGGATCAATGCGGCACGATCCCCCTCCAACCGGTTGTCGACAGGCGCTTCAATGCCTGCGGCCTTCGCCGCCTTCGCAACAATCGCATCCAGCTCACGCTGCGAGCACAGGCCCAGCGTCACCGGGTCTTTCGGCGTGATATTGGCGATGTTCCAGTGGCTGCGGTCGCGGATCGCGGCAATGGTCGTGCGCGTTGTGCCGATCAGATTGCTGATCGCGCCGTCCGAAATTTCGGGGTGGTGGCGGATGATCCAGGCAATGCCGTCGGGCTTATCCTGCCGCTTGCTGACCGGGGTATAGCGCGGCCCCTTGGTCCGGCGCACTTGCTCTGGCCCCTTCAACATTTTGAGGACGTACGCCGGATCGGCCTGACCCCGCTCAATCTCGTCCTGGGTCAGTTCGTGCGCGCGCACCGGATCGCGCCCCGTCAGCTTTGTGGCGGCGGTATCATCGGCAATCGCCTGCACCTCTAGGATGTGCAGCCCGCAAAACTGAGCGATCTGCTCAAAGCTGAGCGCGGTATTGTCGACCAGCCAAGAGGCGGTGGCATGCGGCATGAGCGGCTGGGCCATGCGAAAAACTCCGTTAGATACAATAAGGGCCACCCCTTGCGGGATGGCCTTTGGAAGGAGCAAGCTTAGTGTGGTTGCCCGCGCGAGGCAAGGGCGCGCGCAATGGCGTGCATAAGGGCGTGCGCACAGGGGGTAGATGGCATGAGGCGCGGCATGTTGGCGGCGATCGCCTGATTACCGGGTTTGACGCAAGCGGCAACACCACGGCGCGCTATGTGTTTGGGCCGGGTGACGATGAGCCGCTGGTGTGGTATGAAGGCAACGGCACGGGCGACAAGCGTGATGACGGTCGCCCTGTCCCCCGGACAGGGCTGGGAAGCATGGGGTGCTTCCCACCGTCATCACTCCACGCCGATGAGCGCGGCAGCG
>DHHS01000047.1:3603-7079 GCA_002403415.1 Sphingomonas sp. UBA4766
ACGCCGATGAGCGCGGCAGCGTTTCGCGCGTTTTGGCATCGCCGCCACATCGCTGCATATCTCCACTCGAGCTGCAGCGATCCTTCCGTCCGGATCATCCACGGAAAAATAGTCACTTGAACGGCTGCAAGCGCCCAAGACCAGCAACGGGATAGGAAGGCAGATAAACAGTCGCAATACTGCTTCCTTATGACAGAGACTACGTCTGAGATTGAGCGAAGGGCTAGGCTATTTCATGTTCGTCAGAGTGGCAAATTCTGAATTTTTCCATTGTCATCGATTCGGAACCTTCCGCCGCCGTACGCGGAGCCGCTGCTCTGAGCAGAAACATCGTAAATGACACCCCGCAAAAGGGCCTTCGGTTCGACTGATTTTGCTTTGCCATCGGCATAGATGAAGGGTGGCCCCGTCAGCTCTGCGCCATATCGCACTGGAAAGGGGTTTTCGCAGGAAGGGGACGCGAACGTCTTCTGCCAATATACGCCGCGTTGAACCGACGCCTCGTCATCACCGGGACTAGCTGTCGCAAGCGGTCCATCGACTGCTTCAACTGCTATTGAGCGTATACAGTCCGGATTGCCGAAGAAGTCCGTGTCGGCAAAGAAGGCGACCTGTCCATCAACGATTTTTGCGGTGATATCATAAACGCTGGAACAGCTTTCCAGCGATGTTGCCAAGGCTATCGCTACACCAATTTTCATAAATGGGTCGATGATCGCCCGATGACCGACGGTCATTCGTCGCCGCCCGTTCCATCGGGAAGCTTTTCGTTACCAATGAATCCGATCTTGAACCCGTCGCCTTTGGCGCTGGCATACCTAAGCGAGTTCATCAGGCAGGTCATCTTGTCCCAATCGCTAGCCGAGAGGCTGCCATTTCCTGCGGTTCGCTTTGCGATAAGGCCCCACTCGCTCTTAGCGAAAAATGAGCCGACCTCGACCCCGCAATGACTTTCAATCGCTTCGGCAAAAGCCTTATCTGAAGAGAAATTTGTTCTTTCAGGAAAGCCATCCAACAAGCCGCGTTTGCGTAACCCTTCGGCGGCGTCGGCGAGCATTTTCGGCTTAACAAGCTCATAGGATTGGTCCGCGTACGCAATTTGCAAATGGTCGTCTTGAAACGTCACAATTTCGTGTCCGACCGCCGCGCGGATGCATTCAAAGTCTTCGAGAGCGGCGCCAGCATCGGCACCGATCACAACCTCGATACTCTGCAAGTAATCTTCGTACTTTACGGTGAACGCACCAGACGTTAGCCCGCAGTCGAGCAGCTTCTGTTCGATCACCTGCTGAGAACTGGGCGGATACGCTGGTGGCAGGTCCATCACATGCGGTCCTGCAATGAAATGTGGTTTGAGAATTTCGTCTTCATGCGACTACCTTCTTCGGGGCGAGCAACAGCGTCTCCGGCCCGATTTCATCCTTCGAAAGCTGCGTGTGATCTGACAGCACGTCCGTGAAGGCTTGCCAGGCTTCCTTCGGTCCTAGCCGAGCGCCTTGACCCGCTAACGCTCCAATGCTCCGCGATGCAACGATCCTGACCAGATCGCCGAACTTCTCGACCTCGCCGGGCAATTGGATCGGCGCTAGCCGATAAAGACCGATTCCGATCGCGGCAGACGGAAGAGCAACCCACCACGGCATACCGATTGCGAAGAGCCCGAATGGAAGGGCCAAGACGAGCAGCAGTGCCAAGCATCCCCACAAAGTTATGATTTGCTCCGGAGGCCGCAGTCCGCATTCGGTTTCGATGATTTCGTGTAGTTTCCGCACAGGGACGGTTTCTAGCGCCGCAATAGATGTCTTCGGCTTCAAGGCGATCGCGGAGTGCGGCTGCAAAGCCCGCCTTAGCCGATAGAAACACATCGCGGTCGCGCATGATTTTCCGCTAGGCATGTCCGGCAGGCGCGCTTCGATCAATTCAAATAGATGCCCCACCGTTGAACATCGCTCGATCTCATCGTCCCCCAATCGGACACCAAACGCTGCCTCGACGTCTTCGATCAGATCGACGTCGTCCAGATCACCAACAAGGCCAAGCGATGAAGTCATGCAGTTCTCTCGCTTATCCCCATCCGCCTGCCAACTCGGCAACTCCGCCAGCAGCGAACGCCACGGCAATTGCGACAAGAAATATCCCGTACCCGGCGAGTATTTTGCGGCCGTAACCTGCATGTTCAGGGCGTGCTTTGAATCCCGCGAGCCAACGCGGAAGAAAGAACCGAGTGGCATAGATATGCGCTGCGGCACCGACGAACCACGCGGCGATGAAAACCCATAGCATGATTTGAGGTAGAAGCTTCACGTGTGCAAACTACCGGCAACCGCGCGTCACGGCAATCGCTTGAGCCGGGGAAGTTTTCTCTCACACATCCCGATCTCTTTGTGCGAAAGACAATTTCATGCCGGTGGTTAAGCCTTCGATCCTGAAATGGGCGCGCGAAAGCGCGGGGCTTTCGCTTGAGGAAGCGGCGGCCAAGGTCGGCATTCGGGATGCGCGCGGCGTGCCCGGCGAAGATCGGCTGCTAGCGCTGGAAACCGAGGAGGGCGAGGTGTCGCGCCCGGTTCTTCTCAAGATGGCAAAGGTTTACCGTCGCCCGCTCGTTTCGTTCTACCTCGAAGAGCCACCGGCGCGCGGAGACCGCGGCGAAGATTTTCGCACGCTGCCAGACCAGCACACCGCCGGCGAACCACTTGTCGATGCCCTGGTGCGCGACATCCGTTCCCGGCAGGCGATGGTGCGCGCGGTCCTGGTCGAAGAAGAGGAAGCGCAGCCGCTCGCATTTGTCGGCTCCATGTCGCGCAACGATGGTGTCGGCCCGGTCTTGGCCTCGATCCGCAAGACCCTTGGACTGGACCTTGCTGCCTTCCGCGCGCAAGGTTCCGCCGAGGCCGGTTTCAGCATGCTCCGGCGGCAGGTCGAAATGGCAGGCGTGTATGTTCTGCTGATCGGCAATCTCGGCAGCCACCATTCCGCGATCGACGTCGATGCATTTCGAGGTTTCGCTCTAGCCGATCCGATTGCGCCCTTTGTCGTCATCAACGATCAGGACGCAAAGACCGCCTGGTCATTCACTCTCCTTCACGAGGTCGCGCACCTCTGGATCGGGGCGACTGGTGTCAGCGGAGGGCACATCGAAGGCGCTATCGAGCAGTTCTGCAATGATGTCGCCAGCACCTTCCTGCTGCCCGAGGGAGAACTCAATCAGCTTCGCGTCCAGCTAGGTGGCAATGAAGCGCAGATTGCCCGCCAGATCACCGAATTCGCCAACGAACGCCTGGTTAGCCGGTCGCTGGTGGCGTACCGGCTTTTCCGCGCTGGCTCGCTGGATCAGGCCGCGTGGCGCAATCTGACCGAGACTTTCAAGGGCGAATGGCTGCGCAATCGCGCCGCCCAGCGCGAACGCGCGCGGGGGCAAGATGGCGGTCCGAATTACTACATCATTCACCGCCATCGGCTCGGTTCGGCGTTGCTGA
>DHHS01000016.1 GCA_002403415.1 Sphingomonas sp. UBA4766
TCACCCATGGCCATGCCGATCATGCCCGTAGCGGCCACGGCACCGTCTGGGCTACGCCAGCGACGCTGGCGATCATGGGCGCGCGCTATGGGCCACAGCCGGGGGTTCCGGTGCGCTATGGCCAGCCACTGATACTTGGGGAGGTTGCGGTGCGCTTTGTGCCAGCGGGGCATGTGCTGGGTTCTGCGCAGATCGTGCTGTCGCATCGCGGCGAAACCATTGTGGTGTCGGGCGATTACAAGCGTCGCGCCGACCCCACCTGCGCCCCGTTTGAGCCGGTAAAGTGCGACGTGTTCATTACCGAGGCGACCTTTGGCCTGCCGGTCTTCCGCCACCCCGATACCCGCGAAGAGGTCGCCCGTCTGATCGCGGCCGTGCGCGCCAACCCCGCGCGCTGTGTGCTGGTCGGTGCCTATGCGCTGGGCAAGGCGCAGCGGGTGATTGCCGAACTGCGCGCCGCCGGGTTTGACGATCCCATCTACATCCACGGCGCAATGCAGAAACTGTGCGACCTGTATCTCGCGCACGGCGTTCCGCTGGGCGAGCTACGCCCGGCGACGGTAGCGAACAAGGGCGACATGGCCGGGCGAATCATCATTGCGCCGCCCGCTGTCCTGCAGGATCGCTGGTCGCGCCGCTTGCCCGATCCGATTACCGCAATGGCGAGCGGCTGGATGCGGGTGCGCCAGCGCGCGGTGCAGCGCGGGGTCGAGCTGCCGCTGATCCTGTCCGACCATGCCGATTGGGACGAGCTGACCGAAACGCTCACCGAAATCGCCCCGCGCGAGGTGTGGGTGACGCATGGGCGCGAAGATGCGCTGGTGCATTGGTGCACGACCCGCCAGATCAAAGCGCGCGCGCTGGCGCTGGTCGGCTATGAGGATGAGGATGATTGAACGCTTAGACGCGCACGCGCCCCGCGGTCAGCCGAGGGCGCTACGGCGTTCGGGGATTGCGTTTTCTTCCTCGAACAACCATGCTTCGGCGTCAGCCATCGAGGTGAAGTAACCGACATCGCGCATCGCGGCTGCCCGCTTCAACTGCAACCGCGCGAGCGACGACGCCTGCACAAACGCCAGTCTGCGTGAGCGATAGGCCGAGCCCGAGAGCACATCGCCCCAGGCAGCGACGATGTCCTGCGCCTGAATCTTCATCGCGCGCACATCGGCAAGGGTCACATGCTCGTTCGGACGGCACCGCAGCCGCGCATGCGCCACTTCGCGGGCGGCCAAAAAGGCATCGACATCCGCGCGTGAGAAAAACCCGCCAAGCGTAATCAGCACGAGATTGCGCCGAGCATCGACATCGAAGGAGAAGTTTGCGCTCATAGGGCATATTTTGCATGCCGACGTTAAAAAAGCGCAAAAATAGGATAAAATCGCACCGTCGAGCGCGGCGCACTTAACCCTTGGCCAAGGCCTTGGCCCGGCGGCGCTGCACGCTGCTGCCCAGTCCCAGCGCCTCGCGATACTTGGCAACCGTCCGCCGGGCGATGTCAAAACCCTTTGCCTTCAGCAGATCGACCAGCGTGTCGTCGGACAGGACATTGGCGCCCTCGCCCGCGATCAGCGCCTTGATCGCTGCCTTCACAGCCTCTGCCGACACCGCGTCGCCGCCATCGGCGGACTGGATGGCGGAGGTGAAGAAATATTTAAGCTCATAAAGCCCGCGCTCACAGCTCAGATATTTGTTGCTGGTCACTCGGCTGACAGTCGATTCGTGCATTTCGATCGCATCCGCGACCTGACGCAGCGTCAGCGGGCGCAGATGCGCAACGCCGTTCAGGAAAAATGCTTCCTGCTGCTTCACGATTTCGGTCGCGACCTTGATGATGGTGCGCTGCCGCTGGTCGAGCGCCTTGACCAGCCAGTTCGCGCTGGCAAGCATGTCGCCCAGCCATGCCTTGGCCATTTTGTCCTGCGGGCCGGTGCTTAGCTCGGCATAATAGCTCCGATTGACGAGCAGGCGCGGGAGGGTGGCGCTGTTCATCTCAATCGCCCAGCCACCCCGGCGGCGCGCGACGAACAGATCGGGGATCACCGGCTGCGACGGTTCGCCGCCATAGCGGCAGCCGGGCTTGGGATCATAATTGCGGAGCTCGCGGATCATGTCCGCCATATCCTCGTCATCAACGCCGCACATCCGCTTCAGCCGCGCGAGTTCGCCGCGCGCGAGCAAATCGAGATTGTCGATCAGCCGGGCCATGGCGGGGTCATATCGGTCAGCGTCGCGCGCTTGGAGCGCCAGACATTCGGACAGGCTGCGCGCACCAACCCCGGTCGGGTCAAATGTCTGGATAATCGCGAGCACCGCCTCCACCCGCGTCACCGCCACACCCAACCGGGTGGCAATGTCGGACAGCGGAACGGTGAGATAGCCGCATTCGTCGATTTGATCGATCAGATGCGCCGCGATGAAGGCGTCCGCCCCGCTCACCACCGGCCCGGCTTGTGCGAGCAAATGATCGGCCAGGCTAAGTCCTCCGCTTGCAACCGACTCAAACTCCGGCGCGTCGAGCGATGCGGACCCGCTCGCCCCGTTCAGCCCCAACGCGCCGTCCATCCCTGCGCCATCGCTGGCACTGTCATGGTGGAAGGTTTCGGCCGCGAAATCGACATCAAGTGCGGCCTCTCCCGTATCGCCGGGACCGTTCAGCAATTCATCGGCGGTCGCCGGTTCATCGCGCGGGGCGGGCGGCTCGGGCGCTTCGGGCGTGCCATCATCCTCCGGCGCGGACTCGAGCAGGGGGTTGCGCTCAATCTCCTCGGCGATGAAGGTTTCGATCTCCAGATTCGACAGCGCAAGCAGGCGGATCGCCTGTTGCAACTGCGGCGTCATCACCAGCGATTGCGACTGGCGCAGGTCGAGACGAGGGGCCAAACTCATGCCAGGGGGGCGCCCGCGATCATCGCATTACAGCGAAAAGCCCTCGCCCAGATACAGGCGGCGGACATTGGCATCGGCCACCAGCTCATCAGGCGACCCGGTAAACAGCACTCGGCCATCATAAATAATATAGGCACGGTCGACGATTTCGAGCGTTTCACGCACATTATGATCGGTAATCAGCACGCCAATGCCGCGCTTTTTAAGGTCGATGACCAGGTCGCGAATGTCGGCAATCGAAATCGGGTCGATCCCGGCAAAGGGTTCGTCGAGCAACATGATCGACGGGTCGGCGGCCAGTGCGCGGGCGATTTCGGCTCGGCGACGCTCCCCCCCTGAAAGCGCCATCGCGGGCGCATCGCGCAGCCGGGTCAGGCCGAAATCGTCAAGCAATTCGTCGAGACGGGCACGCCGGGCTTTGCCATCGGGCTCGGCCAGTTCAAGCACGCTCAAAATATTGCGTTCAACCGAAAGCCCGCGAAAAATTGATGTCTCTTGAGGCAGATAGCCCAGGCCCAGAATTGCGCGGCGATACATGGGCAGTCCGGTAATATCGACCCCGTCGAGCATGATGCGGCCCGAATCGGGCTTTACCAGGCCCATCACCGAGTAAAAGCACGTCGTCTTGCCCGCACCATTGGGGCCCAGGAGCCCAACGACTTCGCCATGCCCAACAGACACCGACACATCGGTCAGCACGGGACGCTTGTCATACGCCTTGGCAATGGAAACAACGGCAAGACCCGCAGGCGTTACCGCCTCCGACGCGGGAGATTGGGCAAGAACGGCGGCCTGGTCCATCATTATTCCACTTTTGGCGTCGAATGGTTAATCGATTCTCACCCTTCGCGCGACCCCCAGCACGACTGGCAAGATTCCTGCATGGGGTGCGCAAACGCTTGTGCCCCAACCGCGCGACGCTGCAAAGCGCCCACCACGCGCTTACCCGCGATAAAGTTACTTGTCGTCGCGCTTGGGGGCGGTGAAACGACCCGTGACGCGCCCGGATGGGGCGCCATCGGCAGCACCCGGCGCGCCGCCGCCCACTGATGACCCATCAATCGTCGCGCGGTTTGTGTCCAGATTAAAGGTCAACCGCCCACCATTGATAACATTGCCGCTGCCTTGACGCAGCGTAACATTGCCGATCAGCGTGACGATACGGCGGTTCAGATCGTAAATCGCATATTGGCTGCGCGCGGTCTGATCGGGGCGAATGAGCGTGACCCCGCCCGACGCATCGACTCGTGACGCTTGCGGCGAACCGCCGCCGAACAAGTCACCGTCGTAAACGATCGTCATGCGCGCCGCCGACAGCGTCATTTCGCTTTGCCGCACCACGACATCCCCCGACAGGATGACACGCTTGGCGCGATCATCAAGCTCCTGATGCGCAGCCGAAAAATCAATCGGAGCCGAAGAATCATGGCGCGTCTGCGCACGGCCCGACGCGGCCGCGCCAAGCATGAGCAGCAAGAGAGCAAGGGGCAGCCGGATCATGCGCGCTATTTCAGGCTTCGCGGCGTAATGCGCAAGTGTGTGTTGCCATCAAGCCGCACGATCCGACGGTCGAGATCGGCCGTCATCCGGTCGGCACGAAACGACCCTTGCGGAAGGGTGCCACGCACGGGCTGATCGCTGAACAGGCGCCGGGACTTGAAATCAATCACTGCGCTGCTGGTGGTCAGCCCATAACCATCCGCGGTGCGCAGCTGCACCGCGCTATCGACCGCGACCTGTTCACGCTTCATATCATAGCGCCCCCGGTCGGCGGCGAGCGTCGCGGGCCCGTCGGCAAGCGCGATCCGCGCGGCGAGGCCACTGAGCTGCACCACGGGTTCAGCGGAGCTCTTCTGCACCGCCGAATCGGCGCTGATCGAAAAACTGCGGCCAAGCTGGTCGGCGCCGCGATACATCGCCGATTGAATCCGCAACCGTTCGCTCGCTACCTCGACCTTGTTCTTGTCGAGAAGAAAGCTGACATCGCCGCTGCCCTGAAGCGGCATGAACACCAAAAACGCGCTCAACACGCCGATCAGCACCGGCAGGGTGAAGCGCGACACGCCGACGATCACGTCATGCCGACTGTCGGGTGCCGCCCAACGCTGACGGACCGACCGGACGCGGTTGGCGCGATCAGACATGCGCGAAAATGTCGATTTCGGGCCAGCCCGCCAAATCAAGCTCAGCCCGCGTCGGCAGGAAATCGAAACACGCCTGCGCGATCGCCATCCGCCCCTCGCGAATCAAGCGCCGGTCAAGCTCGGCCTTCAACGCATGGAGATAGCGGACATCAGACGCCGCATAGTCCTTTTGCGCATCGCTCAATTCGGGCCCACCCCAGTCGGAGGACTGCTGCACCTTTGACACTTCCTGGCCCAGAATTTCGCGCACCAGCTCTTTCAACCCGTGCCGGTCGGTATAAGTGCGCACCAGCCGCGACGCGATTTTGGTGCAATAAACCGGCGTTGCCGCAACCTTCAGGTAATGACGAATCGCCGCGAGATCGAACCGGGCAAAGTGGAACAGCTTCACCCGGGCAGGATCGCTCAACACCGCGCGAAGATTGGGCGCGGCATAACTGCTCCCCGGCGAGAACCGGACCAGATGTTCATCCCCGCCACCATCCGACAACTGCACCACGCACAGCCGGTCGCGGTGGGTCAGCAGGCCCATGGTCTCGGTATCAACCGCAATCGCAGCGCCGGGCGCAAACACGTCGCCGGGCAAATCTTCTTCGTGAAACAGGACAGCCATGGGATTCCGCGTAGCCGCTATGCGGGCGTGGCTCAATGGCACAGCCATCGATTATCCCGATTGACACGCCGTGTGTGCCGAAATCGGCCCGCGCAATGAAATTAGGGCACACCCGTATGATCGCAAAAGAATTTGTTCGCAGATTGGCTCGTTTTACGATATGCCATGACTCGGCGCATCGCGATACCGCGCCGGAAGACCCGCGTTTGTCGTCCGAGGCTAGGGTTCTTGCATCTATTTCGGGCGGACCGGGAAGACGAACAGGGCATGAGTTTCGATAAGGGGCGCCGCGGTGATCGCGGCGGGCGCGGCAGGGACAAGCGCGACGGGTTTGGCGATGGCGGCTTTGACGGCGGCTTTGGCGGCGGTGATCGGTTCGGCGGAGGTGATCGCTTTGGCGGCGACCGGTTCGGCGGGGGTGATCGGTTCGGCGGCGGTGACCGCTTCGGCGGGGGTGATCGCTTTGGTGGCGGTGGCGACCGATTCGGCGGCGGTGGCGGCGGTCGCGGTATGCCCCCGCAGGTCGTTGGCGAGGGCACGGGGGTCGTAAAATTCTTCAACGCGCAAAAGGGCTTTGGCTTTGTCGTGCGCGACGACGGTGGTGAGGATGTGTTTGTGCACATCAGCGCGGTCGAGCAGGCGGGGTTGACGAGTTTGGCCGAAGGGCAACCGCTGGGGTTTACGCTGGTCGATCGCGGCGGGCGCATTTCCGCAACCGATCTGAAGATCGAGGGCGAACCGCTTCCCGTGCAAGAACGCGCGCCGCGCGAAGCCGCCCCCAGCAGCGCCGGGCCGGCCCGTCAGCTCACCGGCGAAAAGGCAACGGGCACGGTTAAATTCTTCAACGCGATGAAGGGCTTTGGCTTTATTCAGCGTGACGATGGCCAGCCCGATGCGTTTGTCCATATCAGCGCGGTGGAGCGCGCCGGCATGACGACGCTGAATGAGGGTGATCGGCTCGAATTCGAGCTCGAGGTTGATCGTCGTGGAAAATACGCCGCCGTCAATCTGGCGGGCATTCAGTAAGGCGGAACGGGCGGGCAGCGCGGGCACTGGCGCGGGCCCGCCCGTTTGCTGGTCCCTGACATCGCGCTGCCCGTCCTGACGCACTGATGACCCACAAGATCCGCGCGGCCACGGCCGATGATGTCCCCAAACTCCATGCCCTGATCGAATCCGCCTATCGCGGCGCGTCGGCGCGCGCGGGCTGGACGCATGAGGCCGATCTGCTCGATGGGCAGCGCAGCAATATCGCAATGCTGAGCGAGAGCATCGTCGCCCCTGATCGCGTAATCCTGATCGCCGTCGATCATTCGGGATTGATCGGCTGTTGTGAGGTCGCGGGCGTGGCGGGCGGTGGCGCCTATCTCGGTTTGCTGACCGTCGCGCCCGGGCGGCAGGGCGACGGGCTGGGCACCGCGCTCTTGATCGCGGCCGAGGGGCAAGCGCAGTCACGCTTTGCGGCGACCCGCGTCGAAATGACGGTGATACGCCAACGAACCGCACTGATCGCCTATTATGCGCGGCGCGGTTACCAGCCGACTGGCGAAGTGCGGCCCTTTCCCTATGGCAATCCGCGCTTTGGCGTGCCGCGGCGCGATGACCTGGCCTTCGTCGTGCTCGAAAAGTCGCTCAGTCAATCAGCCGTTTGAGCGCGTCGATGCTGTCGGCCTCCGCAGCGGGCTTGTCGGTCCTGATCCGCGCGATCCGCGGGAAACGCATCGCAACCCCTGATTTGTGACGGGTCGAAGCGTGGATCGAGTCGAACGCGATTTCGAGTACCAGCGTCTTGGCCACTTCGCGCACCGGGCCGAAACGGCCAACGGTGTTGTCGCGCACAAACTTGTCGAGCGCTTTCAGCTCGGCATCGCTGATCCCCGAATAGGCCTTGCCCACCGGAAGCAAGGTTCCATCCGCCGTCCAGCAACCGAAACTATAGTCGGAATAATAGGAGGATCGCCGCCCGCTGCCGCGCTGCGCATACATCAGCACACAATCAGCGGTCAGCGGGTCGCGCTTCCACTTATACCACAGCCCCGCCCGGCGCCCAGCGACATAGGGCGCGTCGCGGCGTTTCAGCATCACTCCCTCGATCGCGGCATCGCGCGCGCCTGCCCGCAGTGTAGCAAGTGCTGAAAAGCCGTCCGCGTCGATCAACGCACTGATATCAAACCGTTCTGGGGGTAGTGATGTAGCAAACGCTTCGAGTCGCAAGCGCCGCCCCGACCATGGGAGGTCGCGCACATCCTCGGTGCCCTCGAACAGCACATCATAGAGCCGGACAAAGGCCGGCGCCGCTGCCAGCAGCTTGGCGGACACCATCTTGCGCCCCAGCCGTTGTTGGAGCGCGTTGAAGCTCGCGGCACTTGCCGCACCCAGCGCAGTCCCCTGCGCAGTGCCGCGCACCATCAGCTCGCCATCGACAACGCCATCGGCGGTGAACGCCCCGGCGATGTCGGGGAACGCTGCGGTAATATCGTCGCCGCCGCGCGAATAGAGCCGGGTCTCGCCGCCGACGCGCACAATCTGCACCCGGATTCCGTCCCATTTCCACTCGGCCGCATAATCGCGCAGGTCAACCACTGCATCCTCGAGCGGGTGCGCGAGCATGAACGGGCGGAACAGTGGCCGGTCGCACGCCACGGGCGCGGGCGCGCGCCCCTCTGCCCAGGCGAACAGCGCGGCATAGGGCGGCGACTGACCGTGCCAATATTCCTCGACCGCATCCACATCGACGGCAAAGGCCTGTGCAAATGCCGTTTTGGCAAGCCGCGCCGAGGCGCCGACCCGCAACGCCCCGGTCGCCATCTTGAGGAGCGCAAAGCGTTCGTTCGCCCCCATGGCATCAAGCATCGCCGCAAGCACCCCCGGCGCCGCCGCGCGCGTTGCCCCCGCCAGCCGCGCGACCACCGCGCTCACCGATGGCGTGCCCTCGCCCACCGCGCCGACACCCGGCCACAGCAGCGCGACTGTCTCGGCGCTGTCGCCGACATA
>DHHS01000015.1 GCA_002403415.1 Sphingomonas sp. UBA4766
CAACGCGCGCTGGACCGCGTGGATCGCGCAGCGGATGGCGCGGCCGGGCCGCGTGCTGGTCGCGGTGGGCGCGGGGCATCTGGCGGGGCCGAAGTCGGTGGTGGCGACACTGCGCGCACGCGGGCTTCGCGTGCAGCGGATCCAGTAACGGTTGCGCTTTCCCGTCAGGGCCGCTAAGGACGCGCGCTTCCGTTCAGGGTCATCCCTGGAGGCTTGAACGGATTTGACACATCATTCTATTACATTTCGGAGATTGGCATGAGCGAAGTTCTGACGCTCGCGGCCGAGGCTCGGGAACAGGTTGGCAAGGGAGCCTCCCGTTCACTGCGTCGCGAAGGCCGCGTCCCCGCCGTGATTTACGGCAACAAGCAAGACCCGGCGGCAATCCATGTCGAGGAAAAGGCGCTGTATCGCGCGCTGATGACCGGCCATTTCATGAATTCGGTCGTGATGATCGAGCTCGACGGCCAGAGCGTGCGCACGCTGCCCAAGGATGTCGCGTTCGATCCCGTCACCGATCGCCCGGTCCATGCCGATTTCCTGCGCATTGGCGAACATTCGACCGTCACCGTCGAAGTGCCCGTGCGCTTCACCGATGAAGCCTTGTCGCCCGGCATAAAGCGCGGCGGCGTGCTCAACGTCGTGCGCCACGAAATCGAACTGATCGTCGATGCCGCGCTCATCCCCGATGACGTCGAGGTGTCGCTGAAGGGGTTTGACGTGGGCGATTCGATCCACATTTCCAGCGTGACTTTGCCCAATGGCGCCAAGAGCGCGATTGATGATCGTGATTTCACCATCGCGACCATCGTTGCCCCGTCCTCGCTCAAGTCGAGCGAAGGTGCAGAGGGTGACGCGGCTTAACCGACGTGATCGGTGGTCCCCGCGGCGCACGCTGCGGGGACCATGATTTTTGGGAGCGGTGCGGTGCAGATTTGGGCAGGGCTTGGCAATCCCGGCGCGCAATATGCCCTGAACCGCCATAATGCGGGCTTCATGGCGATTGACGCCATCGCCGAACTGCATAACTTTGACCTGCCCAAAAAGCGCTTTCTCGGCTGGGCGATCGAGGCGCGGCTGGGCAGCGAAAAGCTGCTGCTGCTCAAACCCGCCACCTTCATGAACGACAGCGGCCAGTCGATTGGCGAGGCAATGCGGTTCTACAAACTCGCGGCCCAGGACGTCACCGTGTTTTATGACGAACTCGACCTGGCCCCCTTCAAGGTGAAGGTGCGGCGGGGCGGCGGGGCGGCGGGGCACAATGGCATCCGATCGACCATTGCCCATATCGGCGAGGATTTTCGGCGCGTGCGCATCGGTATTGGCCATCCGGGACACAAGGACCGCGTGACCGGCCATGTGCTTGGCAACTACGCCAAGGCAGAGATGGACCCGCTTGCGGACATGCTGGGCGCGGTGGCCGCCGAGGCGCGCTGGCTGGCGGACGGGGACGATGTGCGCTTCATGAACGATGTCGCGATGCGGCTGCAACCATGAGCGTGCGCAGCCTGTTTGCGACCCGGCTCTATCAGGCGATGCTTGGCGACGACGCGCTGCTCGCCGAACTGGCGGCATCGTGCCGCGCGCTTGCCACCGACGACCGCGCCGGGCGCGCGTGGAGCAAGGCGCAGGGGTATCGCGGCTATACCTCCTACGCCTCGCTCAACGACCTGCCACAGCGCGACCCGGCGTTTGCCGATCTGGCAAAGCGGCTCAACCGCCATGCCGCGACCTTTGCCGATGATTGCGCCTTTGACCTTGCGGGCCGCAAACTGAAGCTCGACAGCCTGTGGGTCAATGTCATGCAGCCGGGTGCGGTGCATAGCGGCCATATCCACCCGCATAGCGTGGTGTCAGGCACGGTCTATGTCGCGGTGCCACCGGGGGCGGGGGCGATCCGGTTTGAGGACCCGCGCCTCGGGCTGATGATGGTAGCCCCCCTGCGCCGCGACGACGCGCCCGAGGAATTGCGCACCTTCGCCTATGTCGACCCCGCGCCGGGAACGCTGCTGCTGTGGGAAAGCTGGCTGCGGCATGAGGTAATGCCGCACGCCGGAAAGGGCGAACGGATCAGCGTGAGCTTTAACTATCGGTGGTAGGGCGTCTGTCGCCCCGATTGCCGACATTCAAGATGCTGGCGTCGGCCAGCACATGCACCGAGCGTTCTCGGCGCAGTTCATTCCCCGCACCTTGACGCCGGGAAGTTGGCCCAAACATTCGAGCGCGGCCTCCGCGCCGATCGCGAGCTGCGGGAACGCCACTCGTGCCTGTCCGGCAGTGTCATTCGGCAGCCACCACAGGTCCGCCTAAGCATCTTGCCCCCTACCCCAAACACCCGCGGTGTTCGTCCTTCACCGTCGCGCTTTGCTGATATGCTCTGACAAACGCGGCATAGCCTGCGTCGCGCGGCGGTTGCGGCTTGGCGTCGTAGGTCACGACCGTCATCGCGACGCTGTCGTCATAGCTGAGCGCCCCGCCCGCGCCGCGCTTGGTCACCCGCACGAGCGTGACTTTGGTCCCATTGCCGTTCTTCGCATACCAGGTTTGGTGATCGGCGACGGCCTTTTTGAAAAGCGCGAGCTGGCCAGGTTTGATGATGCTCGTGCGGATCGTCACGGGCTTGCCGGTGCATTGGAGCGTGCCGAGCGGCCCCGATTGCGCCACCGCGCCGGTCGCCGTGAGCGCCAGAAGGATAGCGCTTATCTGCTTGATCATGGTCGATTCCCTCCACTCTCTAGCGTCGATGTTCGCGCGAGCCGCACGCCAATGCAAGCGCGCACTCTGGCCATTCGCGCTGCGACTGACTAAGGCGCACCATCGCTGTTAATCGGGACGGAAAATGGGATTTCGCTGTGGTATCGTCGGGTTGCCTAACGTGGGCAAGTCCACCCTGTTCAACGCGCTGACGGAAACGGCGGCGGCGCAAGCGGCCAATTACCCCTTTTGCACGATCGAGCCCAATGTCGGCAATGTCGCGGTCCCCGATCCCCGGCTTCAGCAACTGGCGGCGATTGCGGGCTCTGCCAAGATCATCGAGACGCAACTCGGCTTTGTCGACATCGCCGGGCTGGTCCGCGGCGCGTCAAGGGGCGAGGGGCTGGGCAATCAGTTTCTCGGCAATATCCGCGAGGTTGACGCGATCGTCCATGTCCTGCGCTGTTTTGAAAATGGCGATGTCACCCATGTCGAGGGCAAGGTTGATCCGATTGCGGATGCCGAAACGGTGGAGACCGAACTGATGCTCGCCGACCTTGAAAGTCTGGAAAAGCGCGTCCTCAATCTGGCGAAAAAGGCGGCCCAAGGCGACAAGGAGGCCAAGATTGCCGCGTCGGTGCTGGGCCAGGCGCTCGACCTGCTGCGCGACGGCAAGCCCGCCCGGCTGACCCAGCCCCGCGATGACGAAGAAGCGCGCCTGTTCGCGCAGGCGCAATTGCTCACCTCCAAACCCGTGCTCTATGTCTGCAATGTCGATGAAGGCGATGCGGCGCACGGCAACGCGCTGTCGGCGCGGGTGTTCGACAAGGCGAAGGCCGAGGGCGCGCAGGCCGTGATCGTGTCGGCGGCGATCGAGGCTGAGATCGCGACGATGCCGGTGGAGGATCGCGGCGAATTCCTGAGCGAACTGGGCCTCACCGAAACCGGCCTGGCGCGCGTGATTACTGCGGGCTACCGGCTGCTCGACCTGCTTACCTTTTTCACCGTCGGGCCAAAGGAAGCCCGCGCCTGGACCGTCGAGGCAGGCGCGAAAGCGCCGCAGGCAGCAGGCGCGATCCACAGCGACTTCGAGCGCGGCTTCATCCGCGCCGAAACCATCGCTTTTGCCGATTACCTTGCCCACAAGGGCGAAGCCGGCGCCCGCGACGCCGGTCGTCTGCGCCTCGAAGGCAAGGACTATATTGTGCAAGATGGCGACGTTATGCACTTTCGATTTAACGCATAATCAAGTCGGTCCGGCGATAAATGCGAGGATACGCTGATCAGAGTGGCCGCGTCCGTGATTTCTGTCGACAATCTGAACGCCCGGATCAATGCAGCGCGCGCCGCCATGGCTGACGGCGACGTCGCCCGCGCCTTGGATCAATTCCTGGTGCTTGGTCTTTCGCTCCGCAGCGACCCCTGCTTTACCGCCTTCCTCGCCGAAGCGACCCGCACTCAGCCGATCGAAGCGATCANNAAACCATCGCCTTTGCCGATTATGTCGCGTGCAAGGGCGAGAGCGGCGCGCGCGACGCGGGCAAGCTGCGCCAAGAGGGCAAGGACTATCTGGTGCAGGACGGCGACGTGATGCTGTTCCGGTTTAACGTGTGATCACGCCGCCGCCCGGCGCTGTCAGGCCGCCGGTTTGGTCGTCGCCTCCGCCGGGAAACGGGTTGCGAGCCAGGCCATCCAATCCGCCTGCAATGCCTTAAGGTCGCGCGGCAGCTTGCCTTTGGGCTCCTTGTTGGCGAGCCATTGCGCCATTGTCTCACCACGCGCGAAAGCCTCGGCGATGCGGCCGAAGATTTGCCGGTTGCCGGTTCGGTCAATCAGATATTGCGATGCCACCGCCGATTGCAGGTAGAAGCGCGCGCCGCCTTCAATGATCTTGCGCGCTTCCTCGCCCGAAAACACCATCGCCTTGAAACTACCGTTCTTCGGTTCGCCACCAACCTGTTGTGAAAGCAACTTGGTCTGTTCATGCGCCGGATGCGTTTCGGAAAGGAAGTTGACAAGATCGACCGTCAATCTGGTGTTCTCATCGGCCTTTTGCGGGTCGACGCGATAGGTGGCGTAACGCTGCCCGAATTGTTTCACGCGGTCGTTGAAGCTGACCGGCGCTTCCATCAGCACGGCTGACATTTCGTCGAGCCAGTCCGGGCTCGGCCCGCCATAATGCTTGTCTTCGCTCAGTGTCGATTTCGGCCAATAACCCTGCCAGAACCAGTAATGCCCCAGCTCGTGCGACACCGTTGCCAGCTCCGTCCGCGCGAACCGCTCCGGGTTGGTTTGCTGCTCGACAGCTTTTAGCACAGCCGCATCGATCTCCTCCTGCGGGCGGCCGGCCATCCGGGCCGTCAGCCCGCGCCGGATCGACTGCTCCACCTGCTGGCGATACACCTTCGGCGAAATCCAGGGCAGCACGACCGGAAACCCGGCCTTGCGCAGCGCGCCCACGCTTTCGGGCGGCACAAGGGCATCGGGGCCCTCGGCAACAGCATAGCGCAGCGCCTGGCGACCGAAATATTCCTTGAACCGGACGACGCCGGACTCGGCGAGCTCAAGCAAGCGTTGTGCCCGCGCGGTGTCACCCGCCAACACCACACCGTTCGCGCTTTCGACGCAGGCCAGCTGGGGCAGGACGGCGCTCGCCGCCGGGCATAATTTGCCCGAAGGCGCGGCATTACCGCTGAGCAGCACGGCAATACCGCCAACCAAGGCGGTACGGATATGATGAAATTTCATGGATATTTCCTTGTATCATGGGGCATTTGGACGCCCCGGTAGAGGGGTGAGATGCGGATCGCGGCGCGGTGGACCGCAGAACCGCCGCCGACCGCGCCGCGTCCTTGCACAACGATCAGGCGCTAATGGCCGGAAAACGCTGGTCGAGCCAGGCAAGCCAATCCGCCTGAAGCGCGGTCAGATCGCGCGGCAGCTTGCCCTTGGGTTCGTTGTTCGCCAGCCACTGCGCCATTGTCTCGCCGCGGCCAAAGGCGGCAGCGATCCGCGCAAACACCGCCGGATCGCCAGTGCGCGCGACCAGATATTCAGCGGCCATAGTCGATTGCAGATAATAATGGATCGCCGATTCGGCGAACTTTTCTGCCTCTGGCCCTGACGAAGCACGGATCATGACACCGTTCTTGGGCAGCGCGTCCGGCTCTTCCTCGCGTATTTTTGCCAACATCTCCCGCCCCCGTGCCGCGCCAGGGTGCGCAGAGTTCAGGAAACCGGGCAGATCGACCAGCACATTGTCCGGCGCATTCCTGAGCGCGTCGGCCGCGCGCAATTTACGATAACGATCGCCAAACTGGCCGATGCGACCGCTGGCCATGCTTTCCGGTTCCATCAGCACCGCGGCGACTTCATCCATCCAGTCGGGGCCCGGGCCGCCATAGTGGCCGCCCCGGAGCTCGCGCCCGGGCCAAAAGGCATCAATATACCACATATGGCCGAGTTCATGGGCGATGACGCCGGGTTGCTGAGCCGTCTGGGGCGGGCGGCCCGCCTTCACCTTGGCGATCGCTTCCTGCACGATGGGCTCGCGCATGTCGGCGGAAAGACCTGCGGTCTGCGCCTCCACGGCGCGCCGCACCGATGCCTCGATCTGAAGGTCAAATCCCTTGGGCGAGAGGAAAGGTAACACAGCCTTGAAACCGGCCGTCTGCAACGCGGAAAGCGCGGCGCCGTCGACATTGCCGTCATTGGTTTCCAACACCGCAAAGCGCGCGGGCGCTCGCCCGAATCGGGTGCGGAACCGGGCAGCACCAGCATCTGCATCAGCAAGCAGCACTTGCGCGCGGGGCAGATCATCCGCCACCGCAACGCCATTTGGCGATTCTACACAGGCGCGCCCCTTGGCAACGCCGCTGGCCGCCGCACAAAGGCCAGCCGCCGATACAGGATCAACCCAGACCATCGCCAGCGCCGGGACAAGGGCCAAGATACGCAACATAAACACTCCCCACCTCATTGATTACGAATGTAGTCATGCTTACAGCCGTAGTCAAAGTCAAGCATCTATCAACCGCTTAGCGCCTGTCACATTCCTGTCCCCATCATCGGCCATAGGATTTGGCATGCGCATCACATCCCGCTTGCTCGCTGCTGTCCTCGCCGCCGGGCTCCAAGCCTGTGTGACGCAACCGGTCGCCGCGCCGACGACCGTGGCGGCAACGCCGATAGCCGCCCGCAAACCCATCACCATCCTGATTTCGATCGACGGCTTTCGTCCCGATTATCTGATGCGCGGCGTGACGCCCAACCTCAACGCGCTTGCCGCTGCCGGGATCAGCGCTGCGATGCGCCCGTCCTTCCCAAGCGTGACCTTTCCCAATCACTGGACGGTCGTGACCGGCCTGCGCCCCGACCGCAACGGCATTGTCGGCAACCGGATGGAGGATCCCGCCCATCCCGGCATGACCTTTACCATGCAGAGCGAGGAGCCGTTCTGGTGGAATACCGCTGAGCCGATCTGGATCACGGCGGAAAAGGCCGGCATCCGCTCCGCCACCATGTTCTGGCCCGGCGCGAATGTGGCGTTTGACGGGCGACGGCCAAGCGACTGGCAGCAATATGGCCATGAAGTTTCCAATCGCCAGCGGGTCGACGCGATTATCGACTGGCTGCGGCGCCCGGTCGACACGCGCCCGGTGTTTTTCACGCTCTATTTCGATGTGGTCGATTCGGCGGGGCATGAATTCGGCCCGCACAGCCCCAAAACCACCGCCGTGGTCGGCGAAGTCGACGCCGCGATCGGCCGGTTGCGCAGCGAGTTGGCGACGCTTGGCCAACCCGCCAATTTCGTCATCACCGCCGATCACGGCATGGCACCGACCAGCCCGGACCGCGTTATCCGTTTCGATCAGATCGCGCCCGCAGGCAGCTTCCGATTCGTGACCGGCGGCACCTATGCCGGAATCGAACCGTTACCGGGTCAAGAGGCTGAGCTGGCCGCCGTCATCGCGCGACCGCATCCGCATATGCAATGCTGGGCGAAGGAAGCGATCCCGGCGGCGCTCCATTATGGCAAAAATCCACGCGTGCCGCGCTATCTGTGCCTGGCGGAGCCCGGCTGGCTGGTGGTGGATCGCGCGCCCCCACCCGACCGGCCAGTGAAGGCAGGCGGCGCGCACGGCTATGACCCGGCCGCGCCCGATATGGCCGCATTGTTCATCGCGAGCGGCCCGGCGATCAAGCCGATGGGGCCGATCCCGAGCTTTGACAATATCGATATCGCACCACTGCTGCGTCGCTTGCTGGGGCTTGCGCCTGGGCGCGATCTCGATGGAACCGATGCGCCCTTCCGGGCCGCGCTTGCAAACTAGAGCCGGTTTCACTCACCCAGAGTCAGCGACGGCGACTTCGCGCTTGCCGAATCGCGCCGATCGGTGGAGCTTGGCGGGCATGATCTATTTCGAAGATATTGAGGTCGGCGCGGTCAGCCGCTTTGGCAGCTATGCTGTCACCCGCGAAGAAGTCATCGAATTCGCGCAAAAATATGACCCGCAACCCTTCCACCTCTCAGACGAGGCGGCGGCGCAGACGC
>DHHS01000014.1 GCA_002403415.1 Sphingomonas sp. UBA4766
CCCAGCATGATCGATGAATATCCGGCACTGTTTGTGGCCGCAGCCTTCGCCCAAGGCCGCACGGTTGCGCGCGGAGCACATGAATTGCGGGTAAAGGAATCGGACCGGATCGCCGCGATGGCTGCAGCCCTTCGGGCAATCGGCGCAAGGGTGGAGGAATTTGACGACGGGCTGGCCATTACTGGCAGCGGAGGTGATCCGCTCCCCGGCGGCGGCGTGATTGCGACGCAGCTTGACCACCGCATCGCCATGAGCATGGCGGTTGCCGCGCTCCAGTGCCGCCGCGACGTGACGCTTGATGATGCTGCCCCCGTCGCCACGAGCTTTCCGACGTTTTTCGATCTGTTGGACGCCCTGAGCGGTGCGCATGCAGGGGGGGGCGCATGATTATCGCCGTTGACGGACCCGCCGCATCGGGCAAGGGCACCATCGCGCGCGCGCTCGCCCGGCATTACGAGCTGCCGCACCTCGACACCGGGCTGCTCTATCGCGCGGTGGCGCTCAACCTGCTGCGGCTGGAACTGGATCCGGGGATCGAGGCGGATGGCGTTGCCGCCTGCGATTTCGACGACGCGCTGTTGGCCGACAGCGCTTTGCGCAGCGACGAGATTGGCAAGGCGGCGTCGGTGGTATCGGCGCATCCGCTGGTCCGGTCAGCACTCAAGATGCGGCAACAACGCTTCGCCAACCAACCGGGCGGCGCGGTGCTCGATGGGCGTGACATCGGCACCGTGATCGCGCCGCATGCCGACGCCAAGCTGTTTGTCCGCGCAACCCCCAATATCCGCGCCCGCCGCCGCCACGCCGAACTGCGCGGGCAAGGGCAAGAGGTGAGCATCGATCGGGTCTTGGCCGACATCCGCGCCCGCGATCAGCGCGACATGCAGCGCACGACCGCGCCACTGACCCTCGCCAGCGATGCAATGGTGCTCGACACCAGCTTTCTATCGATCGAATCAAGCGTGCAGCGGGCAATTGCGCTGGTTGAGGACCGGCTGAAGGCGCTGGGTTAGCGCGCAGGCACGCCCTCTTGTGTCAGGCGTTCGTCAAGCACGCGCGATTGCCGCGCCGCCAGCGCGCGACAGGCGGCGGCATCGATAAAGGGATTGGGCCGTGCGCCCGCCTCCAACCGGACAAATTTTGCGTCACCGCCCGAATTGTCGGGATGCGCAGTGAAGAGCACATCGCAGGGCACCGCCGCGAGGCGCGCGATCGACCGGCGCAAGCTTGCGACCGCCGGTCGATGCTCCGGTGCTGAAAAGCGGTAACCTGCGGCTGACACCGGGTTCAGGCTGGCGGCAAAAACCATGTTCAGACATCGCCCGCGCTCGCACGATCGCCAGCGCCAGCTCATACTGCCCGGTGTGTGGCCGGGCGTGGCGAGCGGCATCACCGTCACCTGCCCCAGCCTGATCCCCTGCCCGTCGTGCGCGATCCGCATGCGCCCCCGCACGCGCGGCTGGCCGGGCAGGTCGCCAAACTGCGGGTCGTCGACCCCTGCCTGCCCCCGCCGCAACACCGCCGCTGCATCGGCGCTGGCCACCACGGTCGCCCCGGTGTCGCGCGCAAGCGCGGCCAAGCCCCCCGCATGGTCATAATGCGGCTCGGTGCTGAGGATGAGCTTCACATCGCGCAGACGAAAGCCGAGCGCGCGGATATTCGCCTCCAGCACCGGCACCGACTGCGGGAGCGCCGCATCGATCAGGATCAGTCCCGCGCCGGTATCGATCAACGCCACGCTCATCCCGCGAAAGCCGACCAGATAGGTGTTGCCGTAAATCCGCTTGGGCGGTTGCGGGCCCAGCCAGCGCGCGGCGAAATCGGCGGCAATCGGGCGGGTCAGCGGGTCATCGCCGCCCGGTGCCGAACCCATGGCCATTGCTGCGCTCAACAGCATTGCCGCTCTGCCCGCCCGATGCATCGCCCACTCCCCCAATTGGCCGCAATGCCAATGCATAGCGCGGGCAACGCGCCCGGCAATACACAGCCTTGCCTCTATGTGACGGTTGAGTTAGTAGCATCGCGTCCGGCGGGCAGGCGCTCGCGGAAGAAGGCGCGGAGTCTTGCACTCCTGCGCCCTTTTCGCATTTTTGCGTTAGGGGTCTTCCGCACCGCGTGCCCGGTGGATGCCGTGGCTGGCACTCGGTCACCATGGCAACATGGCCAAAGACCGCCGGAGACAACCGGCTGGCCGGAAACTGAACACGGGATACGACACTTTTATGGCCTCTTCGGCGAACCCCACGCGCGACGATTTCGCGGCACTTTTGGAAGAAACACTTGGCGATGCCGACGGCTTTGAAGGCCGGGTGGTCAAGGGCACTGTTACCGCGATCGAAAATGACCTGGCGGTCATTGATGTGGGGTTGAAGTCCGAAGGGCGGGTACCCTTGCGCGAATTTGCCATGCCGGGGCAAAAGGCCGATCTGAAGGTTGGCGACGAAGTCGAAGTCTATGTCGACCGCGTCGAGAATGTGCATGGCGAAGCGATGCTCTCGCGCGACCGCGCCCGCCGCGAAGCGGCTTGGGACACGCTGGAGGCCGAATTTGCCAACAATGCGCGCGTCGAGGGCGTGATCTTTGGCCGGGTGAAGGGTGGCTTTACCGTCGACCTGAATGGTGCCGTTGCCTTCCTGCCCGGCAGCCAGGTCGATATCCGCCC
>DHHS01000077.1 GCA_002403415.1 Sphingomonas sp. UBA4766
CGGCATGCGCGGGATAATCTGGCAGCAAAGCTATCTCGGCCGCAAGTCCGCCGACTTCTATCGCGGGGCCGCGCGCGACAATTGGGAATATGATGTGCGCGACGAGGCGGTGGTGCTTGGTCCTGACGGTGAGCCGATCATCATCTCGAACATGGGCGACGACTGGGTCGAGATCGGCGTGGGCTGGCAGGCGATGGAGGATGCCAGCACGCGGAAGAACGCGAAGATCCAGATTCGCGCGATCGCGCCGTTCGACGCCGACATGAGCCTTGAAGAAATGACCTACGCGCTCGAGCATTTCTGCAAGACGGTGTTGGAGCCGTTGGGGTTGCCTTATTCGGCGGTGATCCACCGGCCATCGGCTGACGGTGACCAGCGTAATTTCCATCCGCATCTCAGCTTTTCACTCCGCCCGATGCGCCGCGTCGCCCCCTATACCTATGAGATTGCCGACGAAGTGCGTGGCGAGCTCGACGGCAAGGACGGTGTTCAGATGCTCCGACATCTCTGGGCGCACTCGATGACTGCGGCGGCCGAACGAGCCGGAAGCAACCGCGCCTATACCGGCCTCGGCTATGGCGCGCGCGGGCTCGACCTGGAAGCGGGCGAACATCTGGGCGAGGGCCGTTCGGCCATTCTCAGGCGCGGTGAAACCGTCTGGGCAGACAAACGCAACCGGATCAAAAATGCCCGCAACGCCGCTCGCCGCGCGATCCGCGATGCCGATCGCAAGATCGAGGCGCTAACGAAACTTCGCGACGCCGTGGTCGCGCAGATGTCGCGCAAGGCCGAGGACATCTCTCCGCCCAAGGTCTTGGTGGCCTCAGCGATGCCTCAGCGCGCGGCGAAATTGACATCAGCGGCGTCCCGACCGTCGCGGTTGCCCGAAGCCATGACACTATCAAGATTTCCTACGCCGCCCGGACGACGGCAGGCGGCGACCGGCGATATCGGTCATGCGCGATCGTTCCTGCCGACGATGCCTCGCGCTACGGTCCAACCGCCCCTGAAAGTCAGTGGACCCGCCGCGGATCATCCGCCGCGCTGGCTAGAGGCGGCGGGTATCGTGCCTCCGGCGCCGCCGCTGCGCGTCGCGTTGCCAACGCCATCGTTGCCGCGCCGCCTTGTTGCGGCAAAGGGTGCGAACGAGGCGATGCCGAGGCTCGAAGCCGCCGGGCAAGCCGTCAGCATTAGCGCAGGCAGCGGCAAAGGACTTTCGGTAGCCGAGCCGGTGGGGCCCGTCGCAACGCCATTGAGCGCCGCAAAATCGATCGAGCCGCCGAAGATACTGGCCCGGTCCAAAGCCGTGGGCGCGACGCTGCCCAACGATATTGTCGTTGCCCTGCTGCACGCACTGGCGCAAGCGCGCCGCCGTCGCGCCGAGCGCCGCCGGGCGGCGCGATGGCGCGATACGAGAAGGCGCGATGAGCCAATTCCGACGCTTGCCGATATCCCAACGCGCGAACAGTTCGAAGCGCAGCCCCGGGTCAATCTGTTTGCGATCCCGCCGGCCGACCGGCCCGTTGCCGATCCTGCGGCCGACGAACGCCGACAAGCCGACGAGAGGCTGATCGCGCGCATTTTGAAGGCTGACGTTTATATCGCGGATATGACGGATGATGCGCTGTCGGTGCATTGGACCGTGACCGAGAAGCTCGGCATCGACGACGCCTGGATGCAACAGTCGCATGTCCAGCGCGCCTTTTCAGACATTCGCCGGAACCAGCAGCGTGTTATCGCTGCTCTCCGGAACGAAGCGGTGGCACGACCGCTGGAGTTCAGCGCCATATCGATGCGCTTCTGGCCCGCCGACCTCGACCCGGCGGGCAAGGCCCGTCTCGACCGTTGGGCCACTGACGACGGGTTTATGCGCGACGTTTCAGCGATCCGGGCCGCAATTGGCGCGGCGCATAGCGCCGAGAAAAGGGCCAAGGCGAGCACCGCAAACCGCGTGCGAACACAACAAATCGGCGTGCAGGAAGGCGCAACGGGCGGTCCCGCCACCGGATCGACGACGCATCAACGCAAACGATCGGTTGGCGATAGTATGCTCGAGGGCGTTCGCATTCGCGCGTTTTTGGCAAACTCAGGGCGCCCCACCAAATCACTCCTGATGTTGATCCGGTACGCGGGGGAGCATCCGAATCATGTCGGCGGCGTGAGCGGCGATGCGATGGAAGCGAATGACAGCGCCCCCGTCGCCATTCGGACGCTGGTCGAGGGATGGTGCCACGACGCTCGTGTCAAATCGCTCGTCGCCATGACGGTCAAGGCCAGTCGCCACGCTGACCGACCGGTCTGGCCGTCCGACATCGCATCGGACATCCGCGCAACCGTTGCGGATAATCCGTGGCCGTCCTGGTCGCCGCATGACGTGGGTCTCTCGCGATCATGAGCGGCGCGGCGATCGACCGCACTGGGATGTGAGGAAGTACGAATTCTTCAGAAACGATGAGGACGAGCTGATTCAGAAAAGGAAAATAGCATGACCATACGCCTGCCGCCCATTCCGCCGCGAACCGACCTGTCTTGGATCAGCCGTGGAAAAGCCCAGCCGCCGCAGCGGAGGGCAAGCTGCGCTGGCGCGCGCAAATGCGGGATGGAGAAGGGAAATAGTGATCGGAAGGGGAGTTGGAAAAATTGGAAGCGCCTGGCGGGCGCAGCTGGTTTTGAACTTTTCTTTCGATCCGTGCGTGCACCGGCACGCGCGTTCTCGATCGACGGACTTTGCCAATGCGCTCTTTCTACCCAAAACGCCCCAGCGACGAGCATCCGGGCGACCATGTCGTCACGTTCGATATTGAATCGATAGTTGACGAAGAACCCGATGACGGCAGCTTTCCGAAATGGCCGCTGCACCGCCCGGTTGTCGCCAGCTTTCTCACCGCATCGCTGCGCGAGGGAAGCTATTGTTTCGCGATGACGAGCATCGTCTGTGAGCCTGGCGGCGAAAGCGACTTTTACGCGGCCGTCGATGCACAGTTGCCGACGGGCGCCACAAGCGTTGGGTTCAATACACGCGGCTATGACCTGCCGGTGCTGCAGCTGGGTGCGATCGCCGAGCGGCGGTTCGATCTCGCCGGGCTGTCGCATCATGCCCGGGCGCACCGGTTCGGCAATGTCCACTGCGACCTCGCCGAAATGTATTCGCTCTCCGGTGGCACCAAGCGCCCAAGCCTGTCGGAAATCTGCGACCGACTCGGCGTCCCGGTTAAGACAAGCGTGCACGGGGCCGATGTCGGTACATTGTGGCGGACAGGCGATGTCGCGGCGATCACGCGCTACTGCGAGGAAGATGTCGCCGCCACCTATTGCGCTTGGCTCGCCTGGCACGGGTGGCGGCACGGCGATGATGGGCTGATCGCTAGGCCGCTCGCTGCATTCGCAAGCTGGATCGAGCGATCGCCCGAGCACGCACACCTTATGCCGTTTGCGACCTCGCCGCTCGCGGTATGGGCGCGTCCGCGCGCTCTGGCGCTGCGCGTCGCGGCTACACTCAAGGCCGCCGAGCGGCGCGCGCAGCAGGCCGCTGACGAGCGGGCATTCAGCGGCGACCCAGCCGGGTTCTGACCCGGTCCTCCACAACCATCCACTTCCACATGCCGCGCCTACCGCTGCCGACATCCAGTCGGCGGTGCGACGGCGCGCGTCCATCATCAGGAAATGATCATGACCAAACCCTGTTCGTTCATCACCCTTGCCGTCGCCAGTGTCGGCATCGACACCAATCAGCACGGTACCCATGCCGCCGTCTCGCACCTTGCCGCCATCGCGGTGCTGGTCGCTGACCGCGATGGTGCCGGCAGCTGGAGCTTCAGCCTCAATCGTCGCGGCGTTGCCGCGGGCGAGGGCGAAGACACCTTGTTGCTCTGGTCGCTGAACATCTTGCCGACAACGGGCACCGTGATTGGTTGGCAACTTGCCGATCGCATCGTCGCGCCCCTGCTCGATGCCGGCACGACCGGCGACCCCGAACTCGGTCGCGCCTTTCTCGACCGCCTGACCAGCCTCGTCAGCGCGCCAAGTGTGGATCTCGCCATCGCGCATGGTGGCGTAAGCGCGCCACCGCTCACAGAGGCCGCGGCGCGTCATGGCATCGACGCACCGCCGACTGATCCCGCCGCCGTGGCCAGCGCTTGGGGGTTCGGCGAGCGTCGCTGGCTGCGGGACGTGGTGGCAGAGGAAGCGGTCGCGGTGTGGCGTCTGTGGCTTGCTGAAAGCAACGGCATGGCAGCCGAGGCGAGCGCAGCGTTCGAGGCCTGGGCGTCGGGCCTACGCCGCCCATCGGTCTGATCGTCAAGTGACCGTCGCTGGGATCAGAAGAGCCGTCGCTGGTGGAAGGAGCTTGCGACCGACGCGGTCGATGACAAGCGCGACTGGCTCTCTGGGCATGCCGCCTGCCCGAACCCGGTGACCCGCCAGATCACCTGGCACCAGCGCCACCGAGGCTGATCTCCTCAAAAGCAGAACCGACCAAGCCCCGCGACCCGTAGCCATCGGGCACGGACAACTGCGTCTATCAACCAAGGAGAATGATAATGGATATCCTGTATTACACCCGCCCGTTCAATGTGCGCTATGTCGTGCGCGACCGCAGTGACCGCTATACTCCCGAGCTGCTGCGCACGCATCGCACTGCCAAGGCCAATTGGCTTTACATCCACCGCCAGCACGGGATCGATGAGCTCGGCCCGGTTCCCGACTGGTCAACGCGCAACGATCTCGTCGATTATGGCCGTTGCGCGCCGTCGCGGGCGAGCGACCCCACGCTCGACGGCGTCGCCCTGTGGGAGCGCGCGGATCGCCAGGCCACCGCGATCCGCCCCGACGAGCCCGCCTGCGCGCATGCGGTTGGCTCACTGCCGGCCGGGCAGGATCGTGCGACCTGGCGCAACCTGATTGAGGGCTTTGCCGAGGATCATCTGGTGTCGCAGGGCATGGTAGTCGACTGGGCGATCCATCACCGCGGCCGGGATGGGGATCGGCCCGAGATCCTGCCGCACGTTCACCTGCTCATCACGACCCGAGTGTTCGATCCCGCGCATGCGGAGGTCGGGCGCATCCGCCAGAACTGGCTGCGCACCAAGAACGCGCGCAAGTCGCTCGCCGAGAAATGGTGGGTGCACACCGGGCTCTATCCGAGCGGCTACGCGGTCGCCGCCTGAGCGGCTGGAGGGCCGGATCGGCTAGGTCGATCCGGCCGCTATCCGCGACCATCCACATCAAAGCGACCCCGCGCGTATACGCTGTCGCGGCAGGCGGCTCGCCCAATGCAATTGAAAGGACCGTGATGTCCGATCCCTATGATATCCCCGAATATGAACGCGCGGCGATGGACCGTGTGGTCGAAGCGTTGAGGGCGCGGCGCATAGCGATACCGACGACTGAGCATATCACGGTGTGCCAGTCGATCGAGCCTGATACCCGCCAGTTCGATGGCGTTCTGCAGATTGCCGACCGCTTTACCGCGCTGACGCGCCCGCTGCCGCTGGCCGGGGCCGATGCGCTGAAAGCCCAAGCCAATGGCGAACTAGCGATCGTCGCGCGCTTGCGCACCGACATGCCCTGGCTTGGCGTGGCGATCGATCTGATCGACGATCAACTACGTACACAGCTATGGGTGGGGCGGCCGTGGATCGCGTTCCGACCGATGCTGCTGGTCGGGCCGCCGGGAGCGGGCAAGACCCATCTGGCGAGACTGCTCGCAACCCGCGCGGGCACGGGCCACGCGGTCTTCTCGATGGCGGGGATGTACGACGCCAGCTTGCTCACCGGCGCACCGCGCAGTTATACCAGTCCGTCGCCGTCGTTTCCGGCGGTCGCAATGTGTCAGACCCATACCGCCAATCCGATCCTTGTCGGCGACGAGCTCGACAAGGTGGCGACCGACCGCCGTATGGGCGATCCGCTGGCAGCCCTGCTGACGCTGATCGAGCCGGTTACCGCACGCGCCTATTACGACAAATGTCTGCTCGCCGAGTGCGACCTGTCGCATGCCTCTTGGTTGTTCACCGCGAATACGCTCGATCGCATCGGCACGCCGCTGCGCTCGCGGCTTGACATCGTCACGGTCGAAGGGCCGAGCGAGGCACATTTCGACGCGCTGCTTGCCAGTCTGACGCGCGATCTGGCCAGCGCATGGCGGATATCACCGACCGAACTGCCGCATCTCGCGCGCGGCGCTGAGGATGTGTTGCGGAAGCGGTTCGCCAGATCGCGATCGGTGCGGGCGTTGAAGCGTGAGTTCCATGCCGCAATGGCAACGGGACTGGGGCATATGGTGAGAGCGCTGCATTGAGGGTGATTGGCGGCGCGAATGCGTCGAGCCTGATAAGGGGATAGCGCGTCGAGCTAACGTCGCCCCCAGCACGCGCAAATAGGCAAAGCGTTGCGTGTCGTCCAACTCATCCCCCGAACTTGACCACCATAACCTTTGGCAGAATCAGCAAGCAAATCTATTAATTTACGCCCATCGTCGGGGCGGTAAACGGCGCACTCTACTCCGGCAGGTCGGCCTCGCGCAGAACGCGCATAACATCGCGAAACACGCTTTCGAATGGCGGCAGATCGCTCATCTGCTGCTGTAATCGTCCAGTCCAGAGGTACTCAGACGCTTCTCTTTCGCGGCGATCGCGGCGGTCACGCCATTGGGCGTGCGTTCTCGAAGGGCGAGCTTCTGGGCGAACTCGGCGAGATATTCCGCTGGTCGGATGTCACGCTCCTCAAGCAAATTCCAAAGGTCGTAGAGATCGCGCGGCTCGGTTCGCGCCTTGTCCGACAGTGCCGCCAACTTTTCGACGAATATCTCCGCCAGGCTGTAGGCCAGAATGGTCGGGCCTTCCGGCAGGTCGGCAAATTCCTCGAAGGTCCGCAGGATCGGGCGGTCAGCCAGTGGAAAACAGAACACCTCATTGATTGTGATATCGACTTTCACGTCGCTGCGTGCGGGCAGGGGGGCCTTTGTAGCTCAGATAGAAGGTGTGGGTGTTCTGATGGCCATGCCGGTCATGCCGGTCATAGGCCATGTTGATCCCAGACGCCGCCTCGACGATGGCAAAGATCTCGTTCAGGCCGGAGAGAATCGCGTCCAGGTCGATCGGTTTGATCAGCGAAAAATCGAGATCCTCGGAAAAGCGGTAATTCTCGAACCAGCAGCGGCGCAATGCCGTCCCGCCCTTGAAGGCGAGAAATTCGCGCAAAGGATGCTGGGCCAGACCAGTCAGGAACCAAGCCAGGCAATAGTCGCGTTCGATCACCGCCTCGGGCACGCGACGGCCGCGCGGCTTGAGAAGGCCGTTGGCGATACGGGAGAGATCGCGCTGAGGGATCATCAGCTGCTCCGGATTATATCGAGTTCGTCGGGCTCGACGTTGAGTCGGATGCGCCATCGGGCCAGCATCCTGCCCTCATTTGGAAACAGGGGGTCAAGACGCTGATAGGTCGGCGTCAGCCGCGCGCGCAGCGGCTCCAATGTGGCGGTGTTGGCCAGCCCGTAAAATTCCAGCAGATAGCCCAGGCGGCGGATCACCGCGCCAACGCCGAGGCGAAGCGCATATTCGATCATCAATTCTACCCGCAGCGTGTCGCGCTTCATCCAGAGTCCCTTGGCAACCTCCGTGACACCACCGACATATTGCGGATGGTCGAGACCATCGATGATGGTCCGCTCGGGGTCGCTGACCCTGACCTGCTCTTCGGATGTGATCCAGATCTCGGTCAGACCGAAGAAATCCTGCGGTTTGACGTCGACGAAGCGGAACTCATATCCGTGGATGTGCTGCGGGCGCAGCCGTTTGGTGCAGGAGACGATGATGGCCAACTGCGGTTGGGTGACCATGCGGTGCAGCTCGAGGGCGCTGCCGTGGGAGATGAAGTAGTCCGCATCGCCAACCAGTGTTCTTGCAATGAGGTAAGGATCGCTCACATGCTCGGTGTCACGGCCCCGCTCGAATGGCACCAGATTGTAGAGGCCAGGCTTGAGACGAGTGACGATGCCGCGCGCTTCCGTGTTCGCGACGAGGCTGCGTGCCGATGACGGGCTCAGACCTGTGATCTCGGTGACGTCCGCGAGCGAAAAGATCGGCTGACGGCGCTCGTTCAGTTCGACGATCAGCTGGGCGGCCCGAGGCCCAAGCGTCTTAAGATTATATCCTTCGCGCAATTTGAGCCTCTATGAGCGATGTCCGGCGCGTTCGATATAACGGCAATTATATTATATGGCAAGATTGTCGTGTTCTGTGGGACGGTCCGCGTAGGCAGTATATATCCAACAGCCTGGGGGTTGGGCCGCTCGCGGTTTATCAATCATTATAGATGTTCGGCACAGGCGAACAAAAGTGGCGGTTCTTAAACCAGGAGCCGCTCGCCTGACCCATATGTTGTAGAGAGGCTGCGGCATAAAAGACCGATTCCCGGTCACCGAGACCGGTTACGTTCCTGGGGCTTGGGCTCGCGACCTGGACGAGGGATGGGGGGCGTGACTGAGTCACGGCCGCGGACGATACCCGATTGCTTGCGATCACTCTCTGCTACGGTCATGCCTATCGGTCACAAATGCTGGAGATTGGGCGCCGGCCCCCACGGGCTCAAGACCGGCCCGGGCCGCCATCGCCGTGACAAAGG
>DHHS01000076.1 GCA_002403415.1 Sphingomonas sp. UBA4766
CCAACGACGCGGAACAAAGCCGGTGCGGCACGGCCGCGATCGACGAGGCCCGCCCCTTCGAACACGAGATCGAAGGTGGTGCCATCGGCGGTCTTCCCGACCGCTTTGGCGCCCGCCGCAAGCGCGCGACGGTCGAACAGATTGGCCTCGACATAGATGCGCGAGCGATCGACGATCTCGAACAGCGTTGTCTCGGCACCAACGACCTGTCCGACGCGGACGGCGGACGACGCGATCACCCCATTTATAGGCGACACCAGCACTTCGCGTGCACTCCGCGCCTGACCGAGCGCGGCGCGGCGGCGCTGAAGGCCGGTGAGCGTGATGCCAGCCTCCTCGATTTGCCGACGCGGCACGACGCCGTCGAGCCGCCGCAGCCGCGCGGCACTGTTCGCGGCAAGCGCGATCTGCTGATCGAGATCGCTCAGCTCGCGCGCGATGTCGGCACGGTCGATCGCCTGCAAAGGCGGCTCGACGAAGGCGAGCACTTGCCCAGCACGCACGGCCTGCCCGATGATCGGCAACCCCGAGGCAGGAGCGCCGACACGCCCGCCCGTCGCGCTCTGGATCAGGCCGCCGCGCTGTGGATCGGCGACGATCTTGCCCGTGAGGCTTGTCGTCGGCTGTGCTTCGCCAGAGGCTGCCAGCACCGTCCGCACGCCGATAATCCGCTGCACCGACTTCGGGCCGAACAGCTTGCCGTCGGCGGTTTTTACCGCGGCCTCGCCCGATCCGGCAGGCGCGGCGGTTGCCGCACCGTGATCCTCATCGCCATGTGCGGCGACCGGGGCGGGACCGGCTGGAACCCCGAACAGCAACTGCGCCGCGACCAGGACTGCAAGGGCAGCCGCGGCGACTCGACGCGAGCGCCAATACCAGGCGCCGGCGATGGCCAGTCCCACCAGCCCCACCACCAGCAGCCATTGCCAGATCGGCGTCGCGGTTTTCGTATCAGCCGCCGCTGCCGGGACGGTGAGATCGCCGGAGAGCGATTCAAAGCCGCCATCCCGGCCGACCAAGAAGGTGAGATCATGGGCACCCGGCTTCAGCAAGCCGTCGTCGGAATAGATATACACGCCGTTCGCGGCTTTCGCCTGACCGGTCTTGCCATCGACCGTGACGCTAACCGTAGCGCCCGTCACGGGGACATTATCGGCAAAGCCGTCGATCCAGATCGTCAGATCATCTGCCTTCGCCGCCGCGACCAGTTCGAGCGTTTCGGTCGCGGCCTCTATGCGCGGCGCGATTGAGACGCCAACCGGCGTCGCTGCCGCGCCGTGGTCCTCGTCGCCGTGGGCGATCGCCAGCGAAGCGCTTGCGATCATCGCCAGCGCCGCCAGCACCATCGTCAGTCGTCGGATCATGGAAGAACGCCCATCGCTTGATTGAAGGAAGAGATGGCCGCGAACCGCGCGACCTTTGCGGCGGCAAGATCGCGCTCCGCTTCGGACAGCGCCTGCCGCGCCCGCAACGCCTCGATGAAGCCGATTTCACCCTCAGTGCGACCGCGTTCGGTCAGCGACAGCGCCTCTGCAAGCGCGTCGCGGCGCGCCTGCGCCTGTTCGAGCGCGCGGCCTGCGGCATCGAGCCGCGACTGCGCCGCGCGCTGCTCGGCGATCAGCCTGATCCGCAGGCGATTTGCCTCGGCCCCGGCGCCTAGAGCATCGGACTGGGCCGCTGCCGCATCGGCCACCGCCGCCTGATTGCGCCCGAGCGGTACTTTGATGCCGACCAGGAGGGCGTTACGGAACGGTTCGGTCGGCACGGTCGGGTCGCCGACGCCGCCGCGCTCGCGCCGGACCCCGACGGTGCCCTCGACGCGAATGCGCGCGCCATAGGAGAGGCTCCTTGCCCGCGCATCGGCCAGCGCAGCCCGGTCGAGCGCGGCGCGGAGCGCCGGGCTATTCGCGGGGTCAGTGTTCACTGCCTGGATTTCGGGTGGGAGGTTGTCCGGCGGCGGTCCGGCAAGCGCGGCGTAGGCCGCTTCTGCCCGTGCCAGTTCCGCCTCGGCCTGTGCCAACCGCGACTCCGCCGTCGACGTTTCGGCCCGGGCAAGCAACAGGTCGCGCCGGGACTGCTCCCCGGCGCTCACTAAACGTGCGACTTGCTGCGCATTGGTCGAAGCGATCCCGACCTGCTCACGATCGACCGCGACTGCGGCACGCGCTGCCGCCAATGACCACCATGCGTCGCGCACCTCGCCAGCGATCCGCAACCGCGCCGCATCAAGGCCCGATTGCGCAGCATCGCCGACGCGACCGGCATAGCTTCGGATAGCCTTGCCCTCGCCGGGCCAGCGAAGGCCAGCCGAAACCGATGCCTCTTCCTCGATGATGCCCTGCGATCGCGTCAGCAGGTCTGCCGAAATGACGGGTGGCCCGACAAACGGCCCGCGTCCGCTCCGGCGAACCGCTTCGGCCTGCGCGCGCAGGGCGGGGAAACTCGCAGTCTCAGAAGACTGCGCAACGGCAACATCCACCGCATCGCGCAAAGTTCTGACGACAACGGAGGGCGCTGTCGCTTCCTGAGCGACGGCCATCGAGGGTGCTGACATCGCTGCCACCAACAATATCGCAGTCGCCCGAAGGCCAGTGTGGTGCATCAGGGGTGATCTTCCGCGTTTCTAAAGCTGTTACGCAGCCTGACGACCCAGCCCTCATTACTATGTTGTAAAATGTGGTTGGACCTGGGCCATCGGATGAGGGGTAAGCCGACGCGCTGCGTATTCCCTCATAGTGTAACCCTACAAAGGATCTGCGAAATGCGGCTTTTCACGGCATCGCTCATCGTGACGGCAATTGCGGGCGGATCGCTGTCCGCGACCGCTGCGAATGCCCACGCCAAGCTCACCGCCTCAAATCCTGCTGCCAGTGCGACCGTCGCAGGGCCGACCAAGCTCCAGCTTCGTTTCGACGAGAAGCTGGTCGCCAAGGGATCGTCGATCCAGTTATTCGTCACCGCCCGACCCGGCCCCAAGCTCACAGCGCCGATGCCCGTGAGCGTTACAGCCTCCGTTGGACCGGACGGGCAAACGATGATTGCGCCGCTCAAGCGACCGCTGACGGCGGGGTCATATCTCGTCGCATGGCACGCGACGACCAGCGACGGCGAACGCAAGGACGGAACCTTCAGTTTCAAGGTTCGCTAGCGTCATGCGATTGTCGGATATCAGCTACATAAACTGGAAACGCGCGAATTATCGGTTAGCGGCGGTCTGGACATCACCATGCCGATAATCAGCGACTTTACGATGGATACCGGGCGAGTTCGCGCGCTACGTCGAAGTCTGGTGGGATCGGTAGGTCGGTGCGACCGCTCGCTATGCCCGTGCCAACAGCGAGACTCCGAGCAGGGGCTTAGTCGCGAGGTGCAATTCTAGTCTTGAGATTGCCGGTCTGCGGCATCGCAACGGCGAAGCCCGCGGCGGGTTCACGACAGGCGGGGGCCAACATGACGAAGGATTGACGCTATGAACCCGAAGACCACACTGACCACGATACTGGCGCTGACGCTTGCCGTTCCCGCGCTCGCGCACACACACAAACCGACGAAGCCTGGCATGGATCACGGCATGATGATGAACGATCCGTCGAACCCCTATGCCAAGTTCGAAATGGACATGCACATGAAAATGATGGCCGCCAAGGCGGGCGACGCTTCGGAGAAATGGACGCGCAAGATGATCGAGCATCATCGCGGCGCCATCGCCATGTCGCGCGTTGCGCTGACGCAGGCGCAAGACGCCGACACGAAGCGCATGGCGCAGATGACGATCGATATGCAGGAGAAGGATATCGCCGAGCTTCAGGGCTGGCTGCGCAGCCACGGCAAGCCCGCGCAATAGTCGGAAATGCGTGAATGCCCGTCGTGCCGATGCGCGACGGGCCACAA
>DHHS01000025.1 GCA_002403415.1 Sphingomonas sp. UBA4766
AACAGGGTGTATCGCCCATCGTCAAAAATCTGGCCAAAGCGCTGTTTCGGGCCGATCCGTTCATGATGGTCGCAATGCGGGCAGACATGGAGGTGGTCGGCCAGCTCTTTCGTGAACACCAATTGCCCGCACCCCTTGCACTTGTGCCAGAGGTTATCGGGCGTTTCCTTGGTGGTCGGCACCACCAGCGACAGGGCATTGCGAACCCGCGATAGCCAGCTCATGCGGTTACTTTCGGCGCGGCCGCGACAATCGCAGCCTTGAGGGTTGCAACATAGGCACGGACCGGGCCGGGCGCATCGGCACCGTGCGCTGCGATGATTTCGACAATCGCGGAGCCGACGACGACGCCGTCGGCGACGCGGGCAATCGCCGCCGCCTGTTCGGGGGTGCGCACGCCGAAGCCAACCGCGATCGGCAAGTTGGTCGCGGCTTTAAGGCGGGCGACGGCGGATTCGATGCTCGATTGCGCTGCTTGCTGGAGGCCCGTGATTCCGGCGACCGAGACATAGTAGAGGAAACCGCTTGCCCCGCTGAGCACGGCGGGCAGCCGCGCGGCATCAGTGGTGGGGGTGGCGAGGCGGATCGGCGCGATGTCGACGGCGCGGAGGGCAGCGGCGAGTTCGTCTTCTTCCGGCGGCAAGTCAACGCAGATCACGCCGTCAACGCCTGCCGCTGCACAAGCGCTCGCGAACCAGTCTGGCCCACGGCGCAGCATCGGGTTGGCATAGCCCATCAGCACCAGCGGCACATCGGGGTGCCGGGCGCGGAAGTCGGCGGCATGGCGCAGCACGTCCGCCGTGGTCGTGCCCGCGCCCAGCGAGCGCAGATTGGCGCTCTGGATCGCAGGCCCATCGGCCATCGGATCGGTGAAGGGCATGCCGAGCTCAATCACATCCGCCCCGGCTTCCACCAGCGCATCGAGATTGGCCGCGGTGTCGCCATCGCCTGCGGTGATGAAGCAGACGAGTGCGGGGCGGGGGGCGGCGAAGGTGGTGGTGAGGCGGGTCATGCGCGCTTTCGGTAGATTGTGGCGTAAATGCTGAAAAACACCGCCATGATGGCAACAAGCCAGACCGTTTCGGTGGCCGAAAAATTCGATGGCATGATCAAGCGAAGGCCGAAGGTTAACGCGAACATGACGATGAATAGCACGGGAAAAAGCTTCAGGGCGTTGAAGGGACGCAGCTGCAATGTTCCGCGTAAAAAGCGAGCTATGGCGTTTGCAGCCAGCAGCACAGTCCCCACGAGCATGCAAAGACCAAAGCTCGCCAGCAGAGTGACGTTGTCCCGCCCCGTGAACTGAAGCAGGATGGCTTGCGCAAGCCCTAGGAAAACAAAGCCGTAGCCTGCGGTCCTCAAAGCTCCACCCCCAGACGCTCCGCGACCGTGAAGATGTCCTTGTCGCCGCGCCCGCACAGGTTGGCGAGGATGATCGCATCCTTGGGCATCGTCGGCGCGACCTTCGCCACCGCCGCGATGGCGTGCGAGGGTTCGAGCGCGGGAATGATCCCTTCGGTCCGGCACAGCAGCTGGAAGCCTTCCAGTGCCTCGTCATCGGTGACGGCGGTGTATTCGACCCGGCCCGTCTCCTTCAGCCACGCGTGCTCCGGCCCGATGCCGGGGTAGTCCAAACCGGCGCTGATCGAGTGGCCCTCGGTGATCTGGCCGTCGGCGTCCTGCAACAGGTAGGTGCGGTTGCCGTGGAGCACACCGGGGAAGCCGCCGAGCAGGCTGGCGGCGTGTTCGTCCCCGTCGAGGCCATGGCCTGCCGCTTCGACGCCGAGCATCTTCACGCTCGGATCATCGAGGAAGGGGTGGAACAGCCCCAGCGCGTTCGAACCCCCGCCGATGCAGGCGACCAGCAGATCGGGCAGGCGGCCCACGCGGCTCAGCATCTGTGCGCGCGCTTCCTTGCCGATAACGCTCTGGAAGTTGCGCACCATTTCGGGATAGGGATGCGGGCCGGCGGCAGTGCCGATGATGTAGAACGTGTCGTGGACATTGGCGACCCAGTCGCGCAGGCCTTCGTTCATCGCGTCCTTGAGAGTCGCGGCACCGCTCTTGACGGGGCGGACTTCGGCCCCGAGCAGCTTCATCCGGAACACGTTGGGCGATTGCCGCGCGACGTCCTCGGCACCCATGTAGATCACGCAAGGCAAGCCAAAGCGCGCGCAGACGGTGGCGGTGGCGACCCCGTGCTGGCCCGCGCCCGTCTCGGCAATGATCCGCGTCTTGCCCATGCGGATCGCGAGCAGGATTTGCCCGATGCAATTGTTGATCTTGTGCGCGCCGGTGTGGTTCAGTTCATCGCGCTTGAACCAGATTTGCGCGCCCATGCCTTCGGGGGCAGCTTTGCGTAGTTCCTCGGTCAGCCGCTCGGCGAAATAAAGCGGGCTCGGCCGGCCGACATAATGTTCGAGCAGATCGTCGAACTGCGCGTGAAAAGCGGGGTCGGCCTTCGCCCGGCGATACTCGGCCTCTAGCGAGAGGACGAGCGGCATCAGCGTTTCCGCTACATAACGACCGCCAAACTGGCCGAAATGGCCGCGCTCATCTGGTTGCGTCCGAAAGGAATTGGGATGGTTCACGGTTGCGTCAATCATAAGTGAGAGAGGGCTTTAAGGAACGCGGCGATCTTGTCCACATCCTTGATGCCGGGCGCGCTTTCCAACCCCGACGACGCATCAACCAGCTCGGCTCCGGTGATCCGCACCGCCTCCGCCACATTCTCGGCGGTCAACCCGCCCGACAGCGCCCAGGCCAGCGGATGGCCAAAGCCGCGCAGCAAGTCCCAGTCAAACCGCACGCCCATGCCTCCGGGAAGCTGCGCGCCATCGGGTGTCTTGGCGTCAAAGAGGAGGCGGTCCGCTGCCCCGACATAGCTTGCCGCCGCGTCCAGATCGCGCCGTTCGCGCACCGCGACCGCGCCCCAAATCTCCAACCCGGTCCGCGCGCGCAGGGTGGCCGCACGCGCAGGGGCGGTCTTGTGAAGCTGGAGCACGCTCAGCCTGCCCGCCGCAACCGCCTGGTCGATCACCGCATCCTCGGGATCAACGAATACGCCGACACGCGCGACGAAATCGGGGATCCGCGCGCTCAACCGGGCCGCATCCGCAAAGCGCAGATGCCGGGGGGAAGGGGGGAAAAACATCAGCCCGATATGGCTAGCGCCGTGACGGACCGCGGCGTCGATCGTCTCGGGCGTGGACAGACCACAGATTTTGGCGGCGACGGGCATGGGGACGATATAGGGTGGTGCGGGTGGAAGGTAACCCCTTTGATCGGAGCCTCGCCCTTACTGCCCGCTGCGCCGCTGCCAGGCCTGGGCCGCCTCCACCGCGGGCGAGCGGCGCAGGAGGCGCGCGTGCGGGTCGATCACGACATGCGCGCCGTCGGGCACATCTAACGCTCCGTTGCCGTCTGTCATCTCCACGCGGACGACCTGCTCGCCGACCTGCATCTCAACCGGCATTGGAAAGGGTTTCGCATTCTTCCACGCCAGCGTCAGGCCATCCGGGCGGGGCGTCGCCACGAGTTCGGGCAAGGGCGCCTGCCGCAGATAGGTGTCGAAAAACCAGCCAAGGTCGCGCCCGCTTTCCTCCGCCACGATTCGCTCAAACTCGGCCGTGGTTGCAAAGCGCGGAGTAAAATTGCCCGGTTTCGGGTCGGCGCGTCCGTAAACCAGCCGCCGGGCACTTGCGAAAAACGCCGTATCGCCGATCAGCCAGCGCAGCGTGTGGAGCATCCATGCGCCCTTGTAATAAATATCGGTCGCCGGGCCGCCCTTGCCTTGTTCGTAAACCTCTTCTTCGGTGCGGCTGATCCCCGACACGATCGGCGCGCCATTGAGGATCCGCGCGCGCTGCCCATCCATCATCGCGGCATAGCGCGCCTCGCCCTCGCGCCAGCGGCCATAGAGCGGCTGCATATATTGTGCGAATCCCTCATGCAGCCAATAATCGTCCCAGTCGGCGGCGGTCATCTGATTGCCGAACCATTCATGCGCCAGTTCGTGCTGGAACAGCCAATCAAACCCCTCCACCGCCTTGGCATAGCGATTGCCATATGCGTTGATCGTCTGATGCTCCATGCCGAGATAGGGGGTTTCGACCACGCCCAGCTTTTCGGTCCCAAACGGATAGGGGCCGATCGTGCTTTCGAAAAAATCGAGCGTTGGCGCGAATTCCGCAAACAACCCTTCGGCCTGCGCCTTTTGCCCGGGCAAATACCAGAACATCATCGGGATGGTGTTGCCAAAGCGGCTTTTGTACGTGCCGGTCAGCGATTGATAAGGCCCGACATTGATCGCGATCGCATAGGTGTTGGGCCGCTTCACCCGCCAGTTCCAGGTGGTGCGCCCGCCGCTCAGCCGATCAACACCCAGCAGCACGCCATTGGATGGCGCCGACAGTCCGCGCGGCACCGTGATGTGGAGGTCGACGCGCTCGGGCTCGCCAGTGGGGAAATCGAGGCACGGCCAGAACAGGTCGCAGCCATAGCCCTCTGCCGTTGAGCCGATCCAATGCTTGCCGTCGCGCGTGCGGCTCCACACGAAACCATCGTCCCATGGCGGGTTGGCGGCGACATGCGGGGTGCCAGCATAGCTAATCTGCGCGCTGATCCGCTCGCCTGCGGCCACGGACCTCGGCAGGCTAATGATGAGGCGACCATCGGGATTACGCCATGATGCGGGCGGTAGCGTGGCACCGTCGATGCGAATGCGGCTGACCGGCAGATTGCGGTCAAGATCGAGCAGCAGGCGAGTGAGCGATGCGCGCGCGGTAAAGGACAGCGTGGCGGTGGCGGCAATATTCTGGCGCTCGGGCAGGATTTCGATGGCAAGATCGGCGCTGTCAAAGCTGAGTGCCGCCTGTTCGGGCGCAACCGGCCCGCCGGAGCGCTGAGTCTGCGCGGTCAGCGGCGGCTGGGCGCGGTCTGGCGGCATGGCGGCGGTTGCCGGCGCAATGAACGCCATGCCAAGCGCCACAATCCACACAAGTTTTCCGCCGGGAGCTGATCGGTGATTGATGGCGCGCGCAGGATCCCCATATAAACAGTCAATGGCCCCGTGATCGGGTGCCGCCGGAGATCGCATGACTACCACTTTCCCAGTATTGCCGCTTCGCGACATCGTCGTCTTTCCGCATATGATCGTGCCGTTGTTTGTCGGTCGCGACAAGTCCGTTGCCGCGTTGGAGGCCGCGATGGGCGAGACCAAGGAGATTTTCCTAGTCGCGCAACTTGATCCGTCGGAGGATGACCCTGACCGCGAAGACCTTTACGACATCGGCGTAACTGCCAGTGTGCTGCAATTGCTCAAGCTGCCCGATGGGACGGTGCGCGTATTGGTGGAAGGCAAGCAGCGCGCCCGCCTTACCGAACTGCGCGCGCGCGATGGGCATTTGAGCGCTGAGATTGAGCTGTTGCGCGGTTCGAGCGAGGGCGAGGGGGCGGGCGACCCCGATGCACAGGCGTCCGACCCCGAGGTGACGGCACTCGTGCGCTCGGTCGTCGATCAGTTCGAAAGCTATGCCAAGCTCAACCGCAAGTTGCCCGCCGAGACCGCCGTGCAATTGGGCGAGATCGAGGACCCGTCGCGGCTGGCTGATGCGGTAGCCGCCAATATCCAGGTGAAGGTTGCCGACAAGCAGGCATTGCTGATGGAGCAAGACCCGCAAAAGCGGCTGGAAATGGTGCTCGCGTTCATGGAGGGCGAGCTGGGTGTGCTCCAGGTCGAGAAAAAGATCCGCAGCCGCGTCAAGCGCCAGATGGAAAAGACCCAGCGCGAATATTATCTGAACGAACAGCTGAAGGCCATTCAGCGCGAACTCGGCAATGAAGGCGAGGAGGGGGAGGGCGATGAGGTCGCCGAGCTGACCCAGAAGATCGCGACGCTCAAATTATCGAAAGAGGCGCGGGCCAAGGCAACGGCTGAGCTCAAAAAGCTGAAAACCATGGCACCGATGTCGGCCGAGGCGACCGTGGTCCGCAATTATCTCGACGTGCTGCTCGGTTTGCCCTGGGGCAAAAAGTCGAAGTTGAAGCGGGACATCGCCGCCGCGCAAGCCGTGCTCGATGAGGATCATTATGCGCTGGAGAAGGTGAAGGACCGCATCGTCGAATATCTGGCGGTGCAGGCGCGCACCAACAAGCTGAAGGGGCCGATCCTGTGCCTGGTCGGTCCGCCCGGCGTCGGCAAGACCAGCCTGGGCAAGTCGATTGCCAAGGCGTGCGGCCGTGAATTCGTACGTCAGTCGCTCGGCGGCGTGCGCGACGAAGCGGAAATCAGGGGGCATCGACGCACCTATATCGGATCGCTGCCGGGCAAGATTGTTGCCAACCTGAAAAAGGCTGGCACAAGCAATCCGCTTTTCCTGCTCGATGAAATCGACAAACTGGGTCAGGATTTCCGGGGTGATCCGGCGTCCGCCCTGCTCGAAGTGCTCGATCCTGAACAGAACAACAAATTTCAGGACCACTATCTAGAGGTCGATATCGACTTGTCCGATGTGATGTTCGTGACGACCGCAAACACGCTTAACCTGCCGCAGCCCTTGCTCGACCGAATGGAGATCATCCGGCTGGAGGGCTATACCGAGGATGAGAAGGTCGAAATCGCCGAACGCCACCTGATCGCCAAGCAGATTGAGGCGCATGGCCTGAAACCCGGCGAGTTCGTGCTGACCAATGACGGTCTTCGCGCGCTGATCCGCTATTACACGCGCGAGGCCGGGGTGCGCACGCTGGAACGCGAAATCGCCAAGCTGGCCCGCAAGGCGCTGCGCAAGATCCTGGAAGGCACCGTCGAACAGGTCGTGATTACGCCCGAGACGCTCGCCGAATATGCCGGCGTCCAGAAATACCGGTTCGGGATGAGCGAGGAGGAGCATCAGATCGGTGCTGTCACCGGGCTTGCCTGGACTGAGGTGGGCGGCGAGTTGCTGACCATCGAATCGGTGACCGTGTCGGGCAAGGGCGGGGTCAAAACCACCGGCAAGCTTGGCGATGTGATGAAAGAATCGGTCGAGGCGGCGATGAGCTTTGTGAAGGCGCGCGCACCCACTTATGGCATCAAGCCAAGCCTGTTCGCGCGCAAGGACATCCACATCCACCTTCCCGAAGGGGCCGTGCCCAAGGACGGGCCATCAGCCGGGATTGGTCTGGTCACTTCGATCGTATCGACGTTGACCGGTGTGCCGGTGCGGCGCGATGTCGCGATGACCGGTGAAGTTACGTTGCGCGGGCGCGTGTTACCGATCGGTGGCTTGAAGGAAAAGCTGCTCGCGGCACTTCGCGGGGGTATTTCAACAGTATTGATCCCGGAAGAAAATCGAAAGGATCTCACTGAAATTCCAGCGAATATTCGCGACGGGCTCGACATCATCCCGATCCGCCATGTTGATGAAGCGCTGCGGCTTGCGCTGACCGAGGCTCTGACGCCGATTGTATGGAGTGAAGCTGACGAATTGGCGGCTTTGCCACCCGGAACGCTTGGCGGCGTGGCGGGCGAAGTGCATCACTGACGGCGGCGGCGCGCTTTTTTACCACCATTTCAGGGTAATTTAGCCGAAATGTGACGGATTTGTTTTGACACCGGCTGGCGGAATTGGGTTAGTAGCAGCCCGGGCAGTGCTGCGACTCAAAGCGTAAAGTCGGCTCGAGGGTTTTGAAGGGGGTTCTATCACAATGAACAAGCAGGAATTAATCGGAGAGGTTGCCGACGCGGCCGGACTGACCAAGGGCGATGCGAGCAAGGCTGTAGAAGCAGTGTTCGGCGTTATCTCGTCCGCGCTGACTAAGGGCGATGAAGTTCGCCTGGTCGGCTTTGGCACATTCTCGGTCAGCAAGCGCAAAGCATCGATCGGGCGCAACCCGCGGACCGGCGAGCCCATGACGATCAAGGCTTCAAGCCAGCCCAAGTTCAAGGCAGGCAAGGTCTTGAAGGATTCGGTAAACTAATTGCGCTTGCCCCCGCGCCGTGCTGGACACGGGCGGTGTACATGCTAAGGAAGCCGTCGTTCGCGCGTCCCGCCGCGTTGATCGGAAAAATTCAGGGCGCGTAGCTCAGTGGTAGAGCACTGTGTTCACACCGCAGGGGTCGCAAGTTCAATCCTTGCCGCGCCCACCAGCTTTTTGAGGCCTCGTCAGCACTGCTGACGGGGCCAAATTTTTGTGGGTCATCCGCCGTGGCATCGGTGCACTCCCCGCCGCCATCTCTGTGGTTGATCCCCGCGCTCGTGTGGGGCAAAGAACCGGAGTCACTCACAAATCTAAAGGTTGGCTCGTGCGCATAATGGTCTTGGGCGCGTTAGTAATGGCGTCGGCGTGTAGCGATCAGGGGCCGGGTGAGCCACCCTCCGACATCGCCGCGCAAGCTGCCAAGGCGGCCCTGTCGACCTCGCAAGCGCGCGGTGATGAGGCAGCAGACTCGCCGAGCGCGCGCGAGGCGCGTTCCGTTGTTGAACGGTATTTCGCGGCCGTAACCGCAAAGGACTTTCGGGCCGCCCATGCACTTTGGGGAAACGACGGCAAGGACAGCGGTGGATCGGTGGATGATCTTGCCCGCTCCATAGCCATTTACTCGCGCTATGAACCCGAAGTGGGCAATCCCACCGCCATTCGCACGCGGGACGGGATGCAGTATGTTCTGGTGTCAGCTAAGTTGTTCGTTGAGAACAGGAAGACCGGCAACACCGCCAGCCGGGACGGCAATGTCATGCTGCGGCGATCGAGCAACCCAACGGAAACCGACCCGACAAAGCGCGAGTGGCGCATCTGGGGTATTGATTTACGCGTTCGCAGTTGACGTGGTTGGGAAGGAGGGAAGTGCACGTAACCGCGCATTCCGCCTCCTTTGCTGGATCGAGATCGGCGAAGGGGGATACAGTCGGCGCGACACCAGCCGCATCCCCCAAATAAATCAGAACTTCACCCCCAAGCTAAGGCTTGCGGTAGTTCCTACGCTGTAAAGGTTGTAGAAAATACGGTTAGCGCCGCTCTGTTGAAATTCGCGGAAACGCGTGCCGGTAATATTGCGCACGTCGAGCTTAATCTCGGTCTCGACCCCACCGATCTTGACGCCCTGACGCGCAACGAAATCCAGACGGAAGCCGGGAAACTCGAAGATGTCCGGCTGCCCTGAACCCCCGCGGATTGTCGCGCGACCGCTGGCGTAGTTGAGGAGGAGCGTTTGCTGCGACAGCTTGTCCTGATCCTCAAAACCTAACTCAAGGTTAGCGATGTGATCCGACTGCCCCGTCAGCGGCACGCCGTTACGAAACAGCTGATTGGCGAGCGTAATCCCCGAAAGGCTGAACACTCGTGCGGGATCATTCGGCCCAACTTCGATCCGAGATTGCGTAAAGGTGTAGTTCGCAATCACGACCGCGCGCCGCGATGACCAGAACTTGCCGTCACCGAAGAGCTTATCTAGCGCGAAATACTTCTGCGTCTCAATTTCTGTACCGTAAAGCTGCGCGGTCGGAGCATTCGCAAAACTGGTGGTGACCGCATTGTCACTAAAGCTGGCGAAGGTTTCAATCGGATTGTCGATCCGCTTATAAAAACCAGCGACTGACAAACGCTGATCGCGCGCAAAATACCATTCCCAACGCAACTCAGCGTTATAAAGCTGGGTATCGACCAAGAACGGGTTACCGCGATACTGACGGTTATCGTCAGGATCGAAATAATTCTGGAAGATCAGCTCGCGGAACTGCGGACGCGCAATTGTCTGCGATCCCGCCAATCGGAATTGCATCTCCGGTGTAAGCTTGAATGTCAGCGTAATTGCCGGGAGGAAGTAGGTCCGGTTGAGGTTCGTCGATGCGAGCGAGACCGCTGGAACGTTGAACACCTGAATAGCGTTGACCTGTTGCCGGCCTGCTTCAACGCGGAAACCGGTATCAAGACTGAGCCGGTCATTGATATCCCATTGCAACCGGGCATAACCGGCATGCACGACCAAGCTTGCGCCGAACACGGGATTACCTTCGTTCGTGTCGACCAAGTTGATGTTGAAGGCCCGGATAACGGCGGGTTGCAACAGCAGATCGGGACGCAACACGCCCACGCCCGCTGGGAAATTACCGCCCGCCGTGAACAGGAATTCGCGCCGTTCGGTGCGCCGGAACGTGTCCTGATACGCATAGCCGAGTGTCGCAGTGATTGCCGGATCAAACTTGTATGACAAGTCAAAGCCTGTCGAATAGAGCGTTTCGCGCAAGTCCGAGAATGTCGTGCTCGCGGTCCCGCGGGTGCCGTTGTTCAACTGGTTGACAAAGACTGCACCAAACGGATCCGCAGCCGAATTGCTGCGGAAATATTCAAAGCTCAATTCGTTCGGCGCTTCACGGCGTGAATTCGCATATGCGGCGCGCACGTCAAGCCGCAACGCATCGGTCAGGCGGAACTCGCCTACCAATTGCGTGTCAAGCAGCTGACGCTCGAACCATGCCGTGTCCTGTTGCTGAAGGGTCGCGGTGGTCGAGGTTGTCGCCCGCGTACCAACGCCGAGCCGGGCCTGCTTCAACGTGTCGCGGATGTACAATGTCGTCCAGCGGATCTTGTTCGGGCCAAAGTCATAGCTTGCACCGATCAGCCCATCCACGACCAGGCGATTGTCAGTGATGACACGCTGAAAATCGAGTTCGCGCGTTGACAGGTCGAGCGACGCTGCCGTCTGCTGCGTCGTGCTGCGCGTCCGCCACTTGTTGCTATAACCAAAGGTCGCGATCAACCCGAGCGTGTGGTCACCAATGTCCCACGATTTTCCAGCTTCAAGCGACACCGACCAGTTTGGTGGGAGCGCACGGTTGCGCTGAACAATGGCATTGCTGCCCGTGACCAATTGCGATGCGATCGCCTGAGTATCCACATTGCCTTGGCTGATTCGTTGACCGCTGGCCAGGAAAGAGGCCAGCGCGGGCGGGATGTCCCGCGCGCCATTGTCAAAGCCGGTCCAGTCGCTTGAGCTGCCAAAATAGGTATACCCCAATTGGCCCGTCGTGACGCTGTCACCCCCGATGCTCGCATTGATCTTGAAAAATGGCTCTTTCGGCACTGATTTGGTGGTGAGGTTGATGACGCCGCCGCCATATTCGCCGGGGAAGTTCGAAGAATAGGTCTTTTGAACGAGCGTCGAGCCGATTACGCTGGTCGGAAAAATATCGAGCGGCACAACGCGGCGCAGGGGCTCGGGGCTGGGCAGCGGCGAGCCGTTGAGTAGTGCGAGTGAATAGCGATCACCCAAGCCGCGCACATACACAAAGCCCTTGCCCACAACGCTGAGGCCGGTCACGCGGGAAAGGGCGCCCGCGATATCGCCTTCACCCGTGCGCGCGATGTCGGCGCTCGACAGGATCGAGAGTGACTGCGTGCTCGTCTTGGCGATGTTACCCCCGCTCCGCCGGGCGGTCACAACAACTTCAGTAGCGCCGGGCACGGAGACTTCGGGCGTTTCCTCTACCGGTTCAGCCGCCTGATCCGCGCCAGGTTCGGCTGACGTCGTCTGATCAGCAGGCGGTGTCTGATCAGCAGGCGGTGGCACCGCCGGGGCAGGCGCCGGCGTCGGAGCCGTCTGAGCGAGAGCGACCGACGGGGCCACTAACGCGGTTGAAATTAGCAACAGGCTCGCAAGCTCGAACGGCCTCGACATCGTCTACCCCCTTGATCAAATCTGATTGGGGCGGCGCGTAGCTCAACAGCAACGCCCCGCCCCAGATTACCGTCCCAAAATCAGAAAGTTGGGAGCGAGGTGCAGAGACCGGTATTGGTTCCGAGGTTCAACGCCGTGCTGTTGCACGTCCACTGAGTATACCAGGTATCGGCCGCATTGCGGACAGCGCCCGCAAAGGTTACCGCGTCAAAGAATTGCGGCTGGCCACCGCGGTTGAGCGCGAGCGTGGGTTGGCCCGACGCTGCGTGGACGTTTGACGGATCGAAGGCAGGCACGGCAGTTTCAGTCGCGCCATTGATAAAGGTGTTGGTGAAGCTCGGCGTATAGGTGGCCGAGTTGCCATTGGCACCTGCGCCGAAGATGCTCATCACGTCGGCAGCCGTCACAGAGTTGATGCCCGAGAACGGGGTTGCGCCGCACTGCATCTGGACCGAGCGGAAGACCGGCGCGCCGAGCTCGTCATTGCCCGTCGCTGCCCCGGCGACATTCTGGTTCGTCGCATTAACGCCCAGGCTCGCCGTCGTCGCAGCGGTGTTTGCGCGGCTGATCCGCAAGCACGACGGTGACGGCGTCGCGAGTACGAAGCCGTTGAGCAGCGAATAGTCAGTACCGCCGCGCAGCAGAATCGCCGCCGATGCCGATGCGTTGTTTACGCGGTGCAAGAAGGTGAAGTTCGACACGATCGTGTTCTGACGCGGTAGGTTGCCGTCAACCGCATTGTCCGAGTCGGCTTCGATGATCGCGTCGGTGCCGCGGCTTTCCGTGCCCGCACGCTGCGCGATAAGCACATACTGGAAGTTTGCCTTCACGCCCGTGTCGGTGTCGAGGTTATCGTCCTCGGCGCCCACCGAGATGAAGAAGCGCATGTTGACGCGACCGCCGAAGAATTCGGCGCCGTCATCCGAGCTGTTGTACGACATGATGTTGTTGAGCACTGTGCCGCTGCCGATGCTCGACGTGGTGAGCGATTGCAGCTCGCTGTTGCCCGACAGCACGAAGCCCGAATAACGGATCTGCACGAAGCTAATGCGGCCGCTGCTTTCGGTGTTGTTAGCGCCGCCATAAACGGCCGGGTCAATCGCGCCTTCGGTTTGGCGTTCGCATGCCGTGGTGCCTGGCGTTGCCGCCGAGGCCGAACAATCGGTCGTCTGCGCGCGGCCGAGCAGCACAACGCCGCCCCATTGACCGGTCGACGTTTCGGTGTTCAGCCCCTGAATGTTGTCACGGCTGGTGAAGATGATCGGCTGAGTCGGGGTGCCAACGGCTTGGATCGAGTTGCCGCGGTTCACCGCGAGCCAAGAGGTACCGGTGCCGGCAAACAGGATCACCCCAGGCTCAATCGCGAGCACGACATTGGTGGTGCCCGTCGTCGTTGCACCCTGATCATTGCCGACGTCTACGCGACCGTTCATCTGATACAGCACGCCAGCCAGACGGGGCAGGGTGACGGTGACCGAGGGGATCGTGCCGTTCGGGGCCGTTGGCGCGATGATGCGCGCGGGCAGCGTGCAGACGCGATAGGTGCCGGTCGGGCCCGAAATCGTACCGCTATCGGTCAGCAATGTGCCGGGGCCACTGGTGTTCGAAATCGTCGGGCAGCCCGCCGCCGGCGTAACCAATGCAACCGTGGGGGTGGGAGTCGGGGTCGGCGTGGGGGTGGGGGCAGGCGTGACGTTGGTTGTGTTGTTGTTGATCGTGACGTTGCCGCCGGTGCCAGGCGACGCAATATCATTGGCGCCGCAGCCGCTCAGCACAATGAGCGAAGTTGTCGCGATGAGCGTGCGACGCAAATTGGAATTCATCATTTCCCTGTCTCCAGCGTGTTTTCTGACCGACTAATGGTCGTTGCCACGACGATGCCGCCGCGAGTCGGTTTGCCCCCCCGCGCCTTCGTCTGATAACGCTCTAGAAACCCTAGGTTACGCGAAGATAGGATTTTGATGACGATTTAATGACCCAAAAATTACAGAAAAGCGTCAGTCTGTCAGGGCATAGAGGCGTTGCAAGCGTGCCAGACGGCGCTCTGCCAGTGTTGCGGCGAGGGAGTCCGCAAACTGCCGATCGCACCCGATGCACGGATTGGAAAAGGCGCGTCCGCTAGGGTCGATCGTCTCCGACATCGCCGCGAAATCCGCTCGCGATACTCCCTCGGCAAGGCCCATCGCCTCGGGGTCCCCACGATTGATCGCCTGAAGCGCGGGTTCGGCCCGTAAGTCTTCGAGCACGTCCTCCAGACGCTCTTCTGCCAGATTGGCGAGCGGCGCTTTCGTTTTCAGGCAGCAGGGATAGATTGATCCATCGGGTTCGATCGCGACTTCCGATCCCGCACGCCCAAAATCCAGAAACCCCTTACCGCCAGACCAGCGTGCGCAGAAATTGGTGCCGTAATCGGCATTGGACAGCCCGTTTTGCCACGCGCGACCGCGCGGCCACAATTCGCCGATCCACAAATCCGGCTGCGCGCCAAAAAAGGTGAAAGTGGCGCCGCCCTGGCCCCGCGCGCGCAGCGCGGGCTTAGTGACGGCGGGCGCTTTCGACAGGCCAAGATCGATTTCAGTGACGCCGTGCCGCGCCATCATCGCGCGCAGCCGCGCCATCAGGTCAAACTTCCCCTGACCGCTATGGCCGACATGATAATCGTCGATACTGGCAATGGCGATCGCATCGACCCCGCGCGCAATCATTTCGGTCAGCATCGTATCGCTCAGGATGTCGCCCGTCGTCTGCATCGCGATCCGGGGTCGGCCCTGCGGCCAGCGCGCCGCAATCGCGTCGAGCAGGGGATAGAATAACCGTTCGCGCACGCCGTCGATCAGCAGCTCCCCGCCCGCCAGCACGATCGTGGTCGGGCGCGTCCGTCCTGCCTCATCAACCCAGGTCATCGCATCGGGCAGGTTTGCAAGGATGCGCGGATAAGCGCGCTCCCCTTCGCCAATCACGGCGTCAAGGTCTGCGCGGGTATAGGGACGAAAGCGTTCGTCGTAACAATGGCGGCATTTGCGATGGCAGGCCCAGGTAACGACCCAGTATAGTGATTGCATCAATGCTTCCCGTCCGTAAGCGCCAATCGGCGGCGCCAATGCCGCAGCCCGTCAATGCCAAGCCCGATCATCCACCCGCCGCCAATTATGGCAAGCGGCCAGATCGCGGGCATCCACACGCCGTCGCTCACAAACCGGTCGCGCACTTCATAGACCAGCGGCGACAGGCTGAGCCAGCCGACGAGCGCCGCGCCGGGCCCAAGCGCGGCTAGCGGCACCAGCGGCAAAAGATACCACGGGAAAGCGACCGGGCTGAGCAGCAATGGCGTCGCAATCGCAAGTTGCGTCGCTATCACCGGGCGCTGGCGGGCGAACACCATGACGGTGAGCAAGAGCACAGCACCCGCCACCGCAATTACCGCCAGCAACATAGGTGTCGGCAACCAGGCTTCCAGCAAGGTGAACAGCGGCGAACCATTGCGCCACTTCTCGAAAAACACCGGCAAGCTGCCAATCGGGCGCCAGCCGATCGCGAGTGCCGTGCCATAAATCACAGCGATGGCACCGATCGCGGCCAGCCCCATGCGCAGCGCCGCGCGCCACCCCATCGCAATCGCGAGTGGCATCAGCGCGATCGCCGGCAGAAATTTTACACAAACCCCCACGCCAAGCAGGCCGCCGACCCAGACCGCACGCTTCTGGAAGGAAGCGTGCATCGCTCCGCCGACAAGCAACGCAACAATCGCGTCAAGGTGCGCGCCAACCCCCGTTTCCAGTACCAGCAGCGGTGAAAGCGCCACCAACGCGAAATGCTGCTCACATTGCCACCGCGTCAGCAGTCGCGCGGCCAGCGGCACCAACGCAATCCCCGCTGCTGTTGCGATCGCTTTCCAAACCCAAATGCCCCAAACCGGCCCCGCCAACGCCGATAACGCAAACAGCGTGATCGCAAGCGGCGGATAGAGTGTGGGATAGGCGGCATGTTCGGGCGGCGTTGCCCAGATCGCGCGCATCGGCGCGACCAGCGGATCGGCGGGCGGCACCGAATAGGGGTCAAACCCTGCCAGGGCGACGGCCCCATCCCATAAATAGCGTTCGGCGTCATTGCTGCTGAGCATCGGTGCCGCGAGCAGGATCAGTCGCGCGGCGATCCCCGCGAGGATCAGCGCCTGCATCGGCACTGCCCTGCCACGCGCCCAAGCCATCAGCATCGCCGCCGTCATCACCGCATGAATGGCGATGTATCCCGTGCCGGTATGCGCAGGGACCAGCGTCGTCACGAAATAGGGCGCGATGCTTGCCGCCACGAATACGGCGCAGGCGGCGAGGCCGACACCGGCACGGCTGGGCGTCGGGGCGGTTACCTCGCTCATGCCTCCGCGATCCGGCGCGCGTGCGGGAGGCGGGCGCGCACGCTGCTCATCCCGATCGACAGAAAACTGGCCGCAAACAACAGCGCAAATGGCAGGCTCAGCCAAAAGTGCTGCGTCACCAGCCAGACGCAACAGCCGATATAGGCCGTGCCCAGCATCATCTCGACACCCGCGCTCAGCCATGAGCGCGCAGCGCGATACGCGGCGAGACCCAGTCCCTCGCGTGCGGCATCGGCACTGCCTTGCTTGGGAGTGCGGATGAACGGGCTGCGCTGACCCAGCAAGGCCTCTACCACCGCCCGGCCATTGTTGAGCGCAAGGCCGATGAGAAGCGGGATCAGGATCGCGACTTCGGAAAGCTTGCCGCGGACGCCTAAGCCCAGCACGCGCTGCCCCACCAGGAAAAAGCCGATATGGCTGAGGCTGGCCATGATGAACAACGGCGCATCAATCCATAGCAGCGCATCCAAGTGATAAGCCTCGCGAAACAGCACGCCGGGCACAAACAGCAATAGGCATTCGGCCACAATCAACAGATAGGAAAGATTACTGGTCAGGTGGATAATCGCCTCTGCCTTCACCCGAAACGGCAGTTTCGCGCGCCAGACTGCGGGAAGAATGCGCAGCATGACTTCGATCGACCCTTTGGTCCAGCGGTGCTGCTGCGTTTTGAACGCGTTCATATCGCCGGGCAGCTCGCCGGGACAGATCACATCGCCGCGATAGACAAAGCGCCATCCGGCCAGTTGCGCGCGGTAGCTAAGGTCAAGATCCTCCGTCAGCGTGTCCGCACGCCAGCCGCCTGCATCGACAATCGCGGCTTTGCGCCAGATGCCGGCCGTGCCGTTGAAGTTGAAGAACAGCCCGCCCGCCGCGCGCCTGCTATGCTCAATCGCAAAGTGCGCGTCGAGCAGCACCGCCTGCGCACGGGTCAGCAACGACGCATTGCGATTGAGGTATCCCCAGCGAGCCTGCACCATCGCGACCCTCGGATCGGCGAGCGGATCAATCAGGGCACGCAGGAAATCGGACGGCGGCAGGAAATCGGCATCAAGGATCAGCAGAAACTCCCCGCATGCCCGCGCCAGCCCGTAATCGAGCGCCCCCGCCTTGAACCCTTGTCGGTCGGGGCGGCGCACATGCTCGATCCGCACGCCGAGCGCGCGATGATACGCGCACCGCGCCGCCGCAATCGCTGCCGTCTCGTCCGTCGAATCATCGAGAACTTGAATCTCCAGCCGGTCGCGCGGATAATCAAGGGCGGCGGCTGCATCGATCAAGCGGGTGATCACGTGGCGTTCGTTGAACACCGGCAATTGCACCGTCACCACCGGCAAGTCGGCTAAGCGCCATGTCGCCTCCGCTTCCGGCTTTGCCCGCCA
>DHHS01000105.1 GCA_002403415.1 Sphingomonas sp. UBA4766
CGCCCACACCGACGCCCACACCCACCCCGACGCCAACACCGACGCCAACGCCCACGCCGACGCCGACGCCGACGCCCACACCCACCCCGACGCCAACACCGACACCAACGCCAACGCCAACCACCTATATCCGCTTCACCGATGTCTACACGTCGCGAGCGGGATCGGGCACGACCCTGCCCAGCGCATGCGCGGGGTTCGCGCTTCAGGGGCAACCGCCCGCGACACTGCCGGTCACTGCCTTTGGCCGGGGCTTAACCTACCGCTACGTGCTGACCCCGCAGGTCTGGGCGATTACGGGAGATGATCTGTCGCTCGGCTTTGACGGACGCACCGCCGACCCGACAGTTGCCGCCGAAGTTGCGCACCGCATTGTCGCCGGGCCGGACGTCATCCGCTTCACGATTACTCAGCCAAGCGCGGGAGGCGGCGGCTTTGACTATCTGCGCCTTGCCACTGTCGTCGCGCCGGTAGCGGGGGTGGCGCGCGATTACCGCTGCTTGCTCGGCATTTCGACGGTGCCCGCCGATATCGCCGCCGCCCCTTCCGGCCCCTATCGGCGCGCCTCGATTGCGGGGACGGCTTTTGTGCGCGACGGCTCGACATCGCGCACCCTTTCGCTCGGGCGCAGTATCGTCTCGGTATCAGCCGATTTTACCGAGCGACGCGTGACGCTGTCGGTCCGACTGATCGGCACGCCGGACGGCGGGGGCGCCGACATCGAGCTCGGTAATGTGGAGGGATCGGCCGTGATCGACCCCGCTAACGGCAATTTCACCGCGCCCCTAACCAGCGCGACCCGCAGCATCACCGGCAGCATCACCGGGCGGTTTTTTGGCCCGGCGGCAGGCGAAATCGGTGCTGTTTTCGGCGCGACGGTAGCGGACGCACCGGGTGCTGCGGGCTTCACCATTGCCGGGGGCGCATTCGGCGCGCGGTAGAGCGGCCTCCAGTCGCGAGGCGGCGGCGCCCGGCCCGCAACCGAAGCACCCTGGCCGACCCAAACTCCAGGATTCAATAAGCGGGCTGGGCCCACACATTGCCCGCCGGGCTATAACGGCACACCAGATAATCGTCGCGAGCGTTGCTGGCGAGCGCGCAGCCGACCGCCGTGGTGCTGCGCCAGATGATCTGGGTATAATGGCCGACATCGCCCCATTTCCCGGTCAGGCTGAAATTGGGAGTGGGGCGATTGATGAAGTCCTTTTTCTCCGCCACCCACAAATCGACCATCTCGGCATAGGAATAGGCGCCGCGCGTGCCCGTGAACAGGTTTTCGCCCTGACGCGTTCGATCGCGCGGCTGGTCGGCATGGCGGAAGTCGCCGGTGCGCGCGAGGATTTGAGCATAGGCATCGGCATCGGCGGAGAGCGAATCGTCCCAAGCGAGCGGTGGCACGCCAATCGCGGCGCGCGCGCGGTTGTGCCCGGCAAGCATGTCGGCACGCAGCAACGTCGCACTGCGTGGCTGCGCCACGGGCGGCCCCGCCACCCGCTCAACCACGCGCGCCGGGCCCTGCGCCGCGCAGCTGATCAACAAGGTGGCGGCGGCGACTATCGCGGGGCACCGTCCCGAAACACCGGTCGCTGAACTACTGGTCACCGGCATCCTGTTTCTCCATAGCCGCACGTCATGGATCACCCTGCCCCGCTTGCCCTGTACATTCACTGGCCATTTTGCGTGTCCAAATGCCCCTATTGCGATTTTAACAGCCATGTCCGCGCGCAAATCGATCAGGCGGCCTGGGAATCGGCCCTGTTGCGCGACCTTGCGCATGAAGCGGCACAATTGCCGGGGCGGCGGCTTGGGTCGATTTTCTTCGGCGGCGGCACGCCCAGCTTGATGCCGCCCACCACCGTTGCCGCGCTGATTGCCGCCGCCGAGCGCGCCTGGGGCTTTGCCGATGACGTCGAGATCACGCTGGAGGCGAACCCATCGTCGGTGGAGGCGGCACGCTTTGCCGATCTGGCGGCGGCGGGCGTGAACCGGGTTTCGCTGGGGCTGCAAGCACTTGACGACGCGGCGTTACAGATGCTGGGCCGTGCACATGATGTGGCAGAGGGGCTGGCCGCGCTCGCAACCGCGCAACGTCATTTCACGCGGGTGAGTTTTGACCTGATCTATGCCCGCCCCGGCCAGAGTGCGGCGGCTTGGGAAGCCGAGTTGGCGCGCGCGATCGGCTTTGGGACCGAACATTTGTCGCTCTACCAACTGACGATCGAGCCGGGTACGCGCTTTGCGACTGATGCCGCTGCTGGACGGCTCCAACTACCGGAGGATGAGGAAGCCGCCGTCCTGTTTGAGCAAACCCGCAAGATCACGGCCGCCGCCGCCCTGCCAGCGTATGAAGTATCCAACCATGCCCGCGCAGGTGCCGAAAGCCGCCACAATCTGACCTATTGGCGTTATCACGATTACGCCGGCATTGGCCCCGGCGCGCATGGCCGACGCGGCGGCATGGCAACGATGCGCCACAAAAAGCCCGAAAACTGGATGGGGGCGGTCGCGCGCAACGGGCACGGGCTGGTCATCGAGGAGCCGCTCTCGCCCGCGATGCGCCGTGATGAAGCGCTGCTGATGGGGTTGCGGCTGCGCGAGGGGATCGACCTTGCGCAGGTGGCCGCACAGGCGGGCGCGGGGACCGACACCCTGATTGACACAGCAGCAACGGCGACTTTGGCGCGCGAGGGCTTGATCGCGCGGGCCGGGGATCGATTATGGGTGACGGACCGGGGGATGCTGGTCCTGAACGCGATTATCGCCGCGCTTGTTCCGGATAGATAGCGCGCCGGAACGTCAGGGCGCTTTTGCTGGGACCACCGGATCGTCGAGCGGAATGGCAACCCGCTTTGACTTGTCGGGCTTGGACTTGGTCGCGTCGCCGACCGCATCCGCGATCAGCTTGCCCGCCCATAACGCCATGCCGAGAATGGGAATCCCCGCCCCGCCGCATCCCCCCGCCTGCACCGCGCACGGCGCGTTCTGAAGCTCTAGTGCGCGGGCCCCGGTTAGATGGGGATTGGACGGCCGACCCCGATTGCCCTCCACCAATTCGGGATAGGGCAAGCGCTGACTGGGCAGCGGATTGGCACATACCACGACATCGGCGTCCTTTTTCCGGGTGCAAGGCTCATTTGCGACCGGCACCAAAATCGAAAAGCGGGTCGGTGCAGCGGCGGGGGCCGACGCCGGAGCAGGCGCGGGCGCGTCAACCGAGGCGGCTTGGAGCAGGGCGATCAGCAACAACGACATGAACGGGATTATGCGCGTGCTTCATGGCAATTCAAGGGCATAGTCGGCGCGGGGACCGCTATCCCCGACTGGCGAGCCAGTCGGCAACCCGACCACCCAAGTCCAAAAACGCTTTGCCCGCTGCCCCATCGCCGCTGGCGGGCGGCGTGCCGGCGTCCGACGCGCGGCGCACGACGATGTCGAGCGGAATGCGCCCCAGAAACGGGATGCCAAGCTTGGCCGCTGCCGCCTCTGCCCCGCCACGCCCGAACGGATCGGAAATTGCGCCGCATTCGGGGCAGGCATAGCCCGCCATGTTCTCGATCAAGCCGATCACCGGCACGCCCGCCTGCACGAACAGGTCGATCGCCCGGCGCGTATCAATCAACGCCAAATCCTGCGGCGTCGACACGATCACCGCCCCCGCCGGGCGGTGGTTGCGGATCATCGTGAGCTGAATATCGCCCGTCCCCGGCGGCAGATCGAGCACCAGCATGGTCGCATCGCCCCAATCCGCGTCGATCAATTGCGTAAGCGCCCCCGCCGCTTTCAGACCCCGCCACGCTATCGCTTGATCCGCAGTTACAAACTGACCCATCGACAGGAGCGGGACGCCATAGGGGGTGGCGACGGGCTTCAACCGCTTCGCGCGGGCGTGCGGCTTGACCCCCTCCACCCCCAGCAATCTGGGTTGCGAGGGGCCGTGAATGTCCGCGTCGACCATGCCGACCCGATGGCCCCGCCGCGCAAGCGCAATCGCCAGATTGGCCGCAACCGTGGACTTCCCCACACCACCCTTACCGCTTGCCACCGCGATCAGGGTGCGCACGCGCCGCTCCGCCGTCAGCGCGATCCGCACAGTCGCAATCCCCGCCACGCCAACGGCCGCGCGGCGCACGTCAGCCTCAAGCACCGCGTGATCGGCAACGGCAATGTCGCCCACTTCCAGGATGATCCGCGCGACATCGCCCTCCACCCGCAGCGTAGCGCGGCCCGGCGCGACGGCGTCCACCGCCGCTGTCAGAGCGTCAACAATCGTCATTGGCGTGCTGATACGCCTCTATCATACACTTGCCACTGTTTTTCCGCCGGAGCGCCCCTATAATGGGAATATGACGACCCGTTTCGCCTGGTGGCCGCGACTTCCCCTGTTCATGAACGACAAGCCGAAAAGCCCGTGGGGCAATGGCGGCGGCGGCGATGACGGCCCGCGCAATCCCTGGTCTGTGCCCCCTGGCCGAAAGCCCGGCGGCGGCAAGCCATCGGCGCTCGACGAATTTCTGCGCCGCGCGCGCGGCCCCGGCGGCAA
>DHHS01000108.1 GCA_002403415.1 Sphingomonas sp. UBA4766
GCACGATCGAACGGATTCCGATGCCCCGGGAGGCCCACGTTGCCGACGTGCCGGCGGATCACGAGGATCGTCACTTCAAGTCGTTTTGACGTCGACGCGGTCGGGAGAGGGTGGAACCCGCATGGTGATCCCGCCGGAGCAGCAGCTGTCGCCGCAGGCCTACGCCTTTCTCGCCAGGCTGGTGCACGAACGGAGCCGCATTCAGCTCGGAACCGATCGGCAGATGATGGTGGCGGGCCGGTTGGGGCAGCGGCTTCGTACCCTCGGCCTCGCCGGCTTCCAGGAGTACTGTCGGCTGCTCGAATCGCCCCACGGCGAGGAGGAAGTGGACTGCCTGATCGACCTGGTGTCGACGAACCACACGCACTTCTTCCGCGAGGCCGAGCATTTCACCATCCTGGCCGGCGAGGTGCTGCCACGGCTCACCGAGCAGCTGAGGGCATCACGTCGCCCGCTGCGGGTCTGGTCGGCGGCCTCGTCTTCGGGCGAGGAGGCCTACACGCTGGCGATCGTGCTCGCCGAGTTCGCCCGGCTGCAGCCGCACGTCACCTGGCAGGTCCATGCCACCGACATCTCCCGCCGGATGCTCGAACGCTGTCGCTCGGGGATCTACGAGGCCGAGAAGGTGGCGGTGCCCGAGGAGCAGCTGCGCCGCTATTTTCTGCGGGGGTTCGGGGAACGCGAGGGGTTCTATCGCGTGCGGCCGGAACTGCGGCGGCTCGTCCACGTCCAGCACGTCAACCTCTTCCAGCCGCAGTATCCGCTGTCTCCCGGACTCGACGTGATTTTTTGCCGGAATGTCATGATCTACTTCGATCAGCCGTCGCGGCAGGAATTGCTCGATCGTCTCGTGGCGATGCTGGCCCCCGGCGGCAGGCTCTTCGTGGGGCATGCCGAGAGCCTGATCGGCCTGCGACATACGCTCCGGACCGAGTGGCCGAGTGTCTATCTGCGGCCCGAGTGAACCCCCGCACCAAGGGTATGATCCCGATGAACCAGTCCCATCCGTCACGGATCCGTGTGCTCGTCGTCGACGATTCGGCGCTCGTCCGCAAGGCGATCACCGACGCGCTCGCGCTCGACCCGGAGATCGAGGTGGTCGGCTCGGCCTGCGATCCCTACGTCGCGCGGGAGAAGATCCTCAAGCTCGATCCCGACGTGCTGACGCTCGACATCGAAATGCCGCGGATGGACGGACTCACCTTCCTGCGGATCCTGATGGAGCACCATCCCCTTCCGGTCGTGGTCGTCAGTTCCCTCGCACAGGCCGGGTCGCAGACGGCGCTCGACGCGATCGACGCCGGGGATTCAGCGGCCGCGCGCACGCTCGTCGAGCCGCTCCACCCCGCCGACATCGCCGACCTGTTCGAGCTGGCGCCCGCCGATCAGCGCGCCGCGCTCGCCACCGCGATAACCGAGCTGCTCGACGGCGAGGTTTTTGCCGAAATGAACGATTATGTGCGCGAAGAGCTGATCGACGCGCTCGACCCGCGGCAAGTTGCCGATATCGCCGCCGAGCTCGATACCGACGACGCGGTTGCTATCATCGAGGATATGGACGCCGCCGGGCAGCGCGAAGTGCTGCGCGCGCTCGACCCCGATGATCGCGCCGCGATCGAGGAAGCGCTTTCTTTCCCCGAGGAATCGGCGGGGCGACTGATGCAGCGCGAGCTGATCGCGGTGCCCGAACATTGGACGGTCGGCGATGTGCTCGACTATCTGCGCGCCGATGACGCGCTGACCACCGATTTCTGGGAAGTTTTCGTGGTTGATCCCGCGCACCGCCCGATCGGCGCGTGCCATTTGTCGTGGATCATGCGCACGCCGCGCTCGGTTTCGGTCGGCGACGTCATGCAGCGCGAACAAACCCTGATCCCCGTCGACATGGATCAGGAGGAAGTCGCGCTGCGGTTTCAGAAATATGCGCTGATTTCCGCCGCCGTCGTGGATGCGAGCGGTCGCCTGGTCGGGATGATTACGGTGGACGACATCGTCCACATCATCAGCCAAGAAGCGGGCGAGGATATCTTGCGCCTCTCGGGCGCGGGCGATGGCGATATCAACGAACCAGTGCTCGACAGTTACCGCGCGCGGGTGCGCTGGCTGATTTCGAACCTGTTCACCGCGCTAATCGCTTCCTCAATCATCGCGCTGTTTGAGGGGACGATTGCCAAGATGGTGGCGCTTGCCACACTGATGCCGATTGTCGCGGGGGTCGGCGGCAATGCGGGGACACAGACGATGGCGGTCACGGTGCGCGCGCTGGCGACGAATCAGCTTACCCGGTCGAACACCTGGCGGTCGATCCTGCGCGAATTGCGCGTCGCGGTGTTGAATGGCGCGACGATTGCGCTGGTGATCGGAGTTGGCGTGTCGATCGTTTTTGGCAATCCGCATCTGGGCGGCGTAATTGCCGCTGCCATGCTGACCAACATCGTCGTTGCCGGGCTGGCGGGCGTGATGGTGCCGGTCGCGCTGGAGCGGATGGGGGCGGACCCGGCGGTTGCCTCCTCAATCTTTGTCACAATGACGACCGATTCGATGGGCTTCCTCGCCTTTTTGGGGCTGGCGACGTGGAGCGGGCTGACCGGCTGACCATGCTGCATCTGACCAAGGTCGCGTTTGGCACTCAAAGCATCGACACGCTTGCCGCATGGATTGAGGAACGCAGCGCGCAAGGGGCGCTGTTCCTGACCACTCGCAATCTGCCGAAGCGCCATGCCGAAATCGCCGGGCAGGGGTCGCTGTTCTGGATATTCAAGCACCAACTGGTCGCACGCTCGCCGATTTTGGCGTTTGGTGAAGCAGAGGCAGGACGTGTCGCGATCCGGCTGGCCAGCCCGCTGATCGCGGTGCACCCCAGCCCCAAACGCGCGCATCAGGGCTGGCGCTATCTTGAGGCAGCCGACGCGCCGGCCGACCTTGGTGCAGAAATGTCGGGAGAGGTGCTGCCAAGCAGACTTGCCCGCGATCTGGCGGCGCTGGGGCTGATCTAGCGCTTGGGCGTGCAGACCACCGCGCCCCCGCCGGTTGCCTTTACCCGACACGCGGGCGACCCAGCCACCGTCACGCTCCCCAGCCCATTGGCAACAATGTCCGCCGTATAGCGCGCCGCCACCGCGACCTCGCCAGGACCATCGGTGCTGACAAACAGGTCGTTGGCAATCAGCGCGCTCGCCGCGTAACTGCCCGGCCCGGTGATGAGGTAGCGCGCGCGCCCCGCCTTCCCCGCCAGCGTCATCGTGCCCGCCCCGGTAATCGTCGCGACCAGATTGTCCGCTGCGACCCCGGCAACGCTGAGCGTGCCCGAGCCATTGACGGCCAGGTCAATCCGCTGCGCCACCATCCGATCCGCCGTCACACGCCCGCCGGCATTGACCGCCACCCCGCGCAGCACCGGCGTGCCCAGCGTCACGATGACCGGGCGCCGCGGCCCGGCATCGCGCGCGCC
>DHHS01000109.1 GCA_002403415.1 Sphingomonas sp. UBA4766
TATCCGCTCCAGCTCAGCGCGCATCATTGCCGCGCGGTCGGGCGTAAACCGGCTCCACTGGCCCAGCGGCGGGAGCAGCCGCGCGGCAGTCTGTGGATTGATCCGGTCGAGCGCAATCAGTTGATCGGCAACAAAGGCATAGCCGCGCCCATCCGTGCGGTGAAAGGCGCGCTGGTTCACGCTGAACGCCCCAACCAGCGCGCGCGCGCGATTGGGATTGGCCAGCGTAAAGTCGCGGTGCCGTGCCAATTCGATGACTGTGTCGAGCGTGTCGTCGCGGCTCGACAGCGCCTGGGTCGAGAACCATTTGTCGAGCACCAGCGCATTGTCGGCGTAGCGATTGTAGAAAATGTCCAGTGCAGCCACCCGCAAGTCGGACGTACCGCTCGCCAGCGTCGCCAGTGCGCCTTGCCGGTCGGTCATGTTGTCGGCCGCCTCGAACTGGCGGAAGGCGATGTCGGGCGCGTCGGCCACGCCACTCGCCGCGATATAGCCCAGCGCGACGGTCTTCAGCCGCCGCAATCCCTTGGCTTCAGGCGTGTATTCGAACGCGCCCATCGCCGCTGCCCGCGCATGGGCCGTTCGCCATTCCTGCTCCAGCGCTCTGCCCAGATCGCAGCGTAACGCCTGACGAGCGGCGAACACGGCGTCGGGATCGACCACGGGCAGTTGATCGCCGATGAAACTTTCCGACGGGAGCAGTACCGCCTCCGCAATAAACGCCGGGTCAAGATCGGGATGGCCCAATGTCTCGCGCACAGCCGCGATGATTGCGTTGTAGTCCGGATTGACACCGGCAATGCGCGTCACCAGTGTGTCGAGCATCAATTGCTGCATCGCTTCATAACGCGCGAAGGGATCATCATCGCACCCCGAGAGCCTCGCCAGCTCGCTGGGGGTGCGGCCTGTCTCGACGATGATGGGCGCGGAAAACTGGCGGTTGATCGACAGCAGCGGCGGCTCGTCCACGCCCTCAAAGGTTTCGGACTCACGCGCCTGCGTCAACAGGATCAGCCGGTCATCGCTCTGCGCCTGCCCGCTATCCGCGCCGAAAAGCTTGACCCGGATCGGCAACACCATGGGCAAGCGTTCGCCCCCGCCGGGTGTTTCCGCCAACGTCTGCGCGAGCGTCAACACAGCGCGGCGGGCTGATGGGTCATGGTCGATCGTTGCGCTGACGCGCGGAGTGCCCGCTTGGCTATACCAACGGCGGAACTGGTTAAGGTCGATGCCGCTTGCCGCCTCCATGCTGGCGACAAAATCCTCGCACGTGGCGGCGGTGCCGTCGAACTGCGCGAAATAATGATCGGTGCCGGCCCGGAATTTTTCAGCACCCAACATGGTCGCGATCATGCGGATGACTTCGGCACCCTTGTTATAGATGGTGGCGGTGTAGAAATTGGATATTTCGATATAGCTTTCCGGGCGGACCGGGTGCGCGAGTGGCCCGGCATCTTCGGGAAATTGTGCAGCGCGCAGGCTGCGCACGTCTTCGATCCGCTTGACCGCAGCCGAGCCCTGATCGGCGGAAAAGCACTGGTCGCGATAAACGGTGAAGCCTTCTTTGAGCGACAATTGAAACCAGTCGCGACAGGTTACCCGGTTGCCCGACCAATTGTGAAAATATTCATGCGCGACGACTGCTGAAATCGCGTCGAAATCATAATCAGTCGCGGTGTCGGGATCGGCCAGGATATAACGGCTGTTAAAGATATTCAGCCCCTTGTTCTCCATCGCGCCGAAATTGAAGTCATCGACGGCAACGATGTTGAACACATCTAGATCATATTCGCGACCGTAAACATCCTCGTCCCATTTCATCGCGATCTTGAGCGCCGCCAGCGCATGGTCGGTCTTGGCGAGATCGCGCGCGCGCACCCAGATGCCAAGCGACACCTCGCGCCCGCTCATGGTCGTGAACTTGCCCCGGTTCGCCATAAGCTCGCCCGCAACAAGCGCGAACAGATAACAGGGTTTGGGGAAGGGATCATGCCATTCTGCCCAGTGCCGCCCGCCCTCGAGATCGCCCGCTGCCACCGGGTCGCCATTGGCGAGCAGCACCGGATAGCGCGACTTGTCGGCGGTCATGCGCACGCGGTAGCGGCTGAGAATGTCGGGACGGTCGGGGAAAAAGGTGATGCGGCGAAACCCTTCGGCCTCGCATTGCGTGCACAACAGTCCGCCCGAGGCGTAAAGCCCCATCAGCTGCGTGTTGCGTTCGGGCGCGATATCGACCTCGGTCTCGATGACATGCGCAGCGCCGTCGAGCGCGATGACCAGCGCGCCTTGCGCCAGCGACCAGCGATCGGTCTCGATCCCGTCGACGCGCACGCTGACCGGGACCAGCCCGTCGCCATCGAGCCGCAAGGGGCCAGCATCGTCCCGAGCGCGCACGACCTCCAGCCGGGCGGCCACACGCGTGACCGCGGGGTCCAGGTCAAAGTCCAGCGCGATGGCAGGGACCAGCCATTCAGGCGCGCGATAGGCAGTGCGGCGGGTGATCGGCGGCGGCGTGGTGTTTGCGTCGAGCATGACACCCAGATAGAATAGTGCTGGCGCGCTTGCCAATGAAATCGCAGCGCTTATGCCGCTTTTGGCCACGCAAATCGGGGTGACGGTCAATGCCAGCAATGCTCATTTTCGGCATGGGATATTCGGCGGGCCGGATCGCTGCGCGGCTGCGCGCGGCGGGATGGGACGTGATCGGTACCAGCCGGGCGGGGCGTGCCGGCACGATTGGCTTTGATGATGAGGGCGCGGTGTGTGCGGCGCTGGGCGGGGCCGATGCGGTGCTGTCGTCGGTGCCGCCCGACGCAGATGGCGACCCGGTGCTGGCGCGTTATGGCGCGGCGGTCGCGGCAGTGCCGTGGCTGGGCTACCTCTCGTCCACCGGTGTTTATGGCGACACCGGCGGGGCGTGGGTGGATGAAGGTGCCCCGCTCGTCGGGCGCCGGGGTGAACGGGTGGCGGCCGACCGGGCATGGGGCGCGATGGGCGCGCGGGTGCTGCGCCTGCCCGGCATTTACGGCCCCGGTCGCTCGGCGCTCGACCGAGTGGCGACCGGGCGCGCGCACCGGATCGATTTGCCTGATCAAGTGTTCAGCCGTGTGCATGTTGATGACATCGCCAGCGGCGTGGCGGCAGCACTTGGCGCGCCGCCCGGGGCCTATAACCTCGCCGATGATGCGCCATGCGGCCAGAATGCGGTGATCGAATTCGCTGCCGCGCTGTTGGGCATGGTGCCGCCGCCGCTTCAGACGATGGACGAGGCGGGGCTATCGCCGATGGCGCGCGGCTTTTATGCGGAGAATCGGCGGGTCGCGAATGGCAAGGCGAAGCGGCTGCTTGGCTGGCGGCCCGCCTATCCCGATTACCGGGCCGGCCTGCTTGCTCTTAGCGCGATCATCAACCCCGCCATCGCGAGCGCTGATCCCGCCAGCGCCAGGCCTGACCAGCGATAACCTTCAAACACGGTTGACAGCATCATGGCGATCACGGGCACGATCACGCTCGAATAGGCCGCCTTTGCCGGGCCGATCACCCGCAACACCCCGAAATAGAGCGTAAAGGCAATGGCTGACGCAAAAGTCCCCAGATAGGCAATGCCCAGGATATAGCCCCAGCGCCACTCAACCACCGGCGGGCCGGTAAGCGTCCACGCAATCACTCCGTCGACGCCCGCGCCCAGCAGCATGGCAATTCCCAGCATCGGGATCATCGGGTAACGCCGCGCGGTTTCGGTCGCTTGCAGCACATTGGCGATGGAGGCGGACAGCACGCCTGCCATCGTCCAGGCGACTCCCATCATCGACGCCCCTGGACCATGCGGGTCGACACGCGCTTCATGGACGAACAGCAAGGTGACACCCGCCATGGCAATGCCCGACCCTATCAGCAATTGCCGCCCCAGCCTTTGCCCCAGGAAAATCCGGCCCAGCATCGCATTGGGCACCAGCAACAGCGCAAAGAGGACCGCGACAAGCCCGGAGGTGATGAACCCTTCGGCGCGATAGACGAAATTGAAGTTGAAGCAGAATTGCAGCACGGCAAGCGCGATCGCAAAGCCCCATCCGCGCGCGTCCAGCGCGATCCGCTCCCCCCGAACGGCAGCATAAACGAGCATCGCGACGCCAGCGATGGCAAAGCGATAGGTGACCGACCAGCTTGGTGGCACCACGCCCAATTGATCGCGGATGACGATCCAGGTCGATCCCCAGATCAGAGTGACAATCGCAAACGGGATCAGGATCGAAAGCCGCGCCGAATGCGGGGGCGTCGTTGCCGCCGTCATGCGGGCGCGCTCAAAGCGCGGCAATCGCGTTGGCAAGCGGGCGAATTTCGTCTTCGCTCTGGTGCCACGATACGACCAGCCGCGCTTCGCCCGGTCCCCAGTCGTAAAAATCAAAGCCGCGCGCGCGCAGCGACGCTGCCTCCTCGGTCGACACTTTCAGAAACACTTCATTGGCTTGCACGGGATGGATGAGTCGGTCGCCCGCTGCCGCCGCCAGCATGGCCGCACCCACATTGGCGGCGCGCGCATTGCGCAGCCACACATCGCCGTCGAGCATCGCCAGCACTTGCGCCGCCAGATAGCGCCCTTTCGACAAGAGCATCCCCGCGCGCTTGCGGCGATAGTGCGTCGCATCGGCGAGCTCTGGGCGGAAGAACACCAGCAATTCCGCCATCATCCCGCCGTTCTTGATGAACCCGAAAGAGAGCGCGTCCACGCCCGCCCGCCACGTTACATCAGCGGGCGCGCAGCCCAGAAACGCGACCGCATTGGCAAAGCGCGCGCCATCCATGTGCAGCCCCAGCCCCCGCGTGCGGCATAGCGCGCCGATCGCGGCGACTTCGTCGGGAGTGTAGACCAACCCATATTCGGTGGCGTTGGTGATGGAGACGGCGTGTGGCTGCACCTGATGCACGTCATTACGGGTGGCATCGAGCACTGCCTGAATGCTCGCCGGAGTCAGCTTGGCGCCCGCGCCGTCCGCCAGCAACAGCTTGGCGCCGTGGGTGTAGAATTCGGGCGCGCCGCACTCGTCATTCTGGATATGCGCGTCGCGGTGGCAGATTACCGCCCCGTGCGGCGGGCAAAGCGCGGCGAGCGCTAGGCAATTGGCGGCGGTGCCCGATGGAACCCACAGCGCGCGCACCGGCGCTTCAAACAGGTCGGATGCTCGTGCGCCGAGCGCCTTGCTCCAGGCATCGCCGTCATAGGCGGTGTCCATGACATTGGCCGCACCGATCGCGTCGATGACTTCGGCGCAGGCGGGAGCCGCATTGTCGGAGAAGAACCGCATGACCGCCCCATGCGGGCGCGCGGACGTGGCGTCAACCGCACGTTTGGCGGGTTATTGCGGTTCTTCGTCGGGGGGCGGGGGGTCGTCGTCCCGTCGGCGATTGCGGCCGCGCTCTTCAGGGGCGGGCCGCAAGTCAATGCTCCCGTCGCGCCCGATTTTCAGGTTCAGGCCAAAGCCGCTCAGCTCGCCCTCAAGTCCGTCAAGGCTATTGTCGATTGCCCCCTCAACCGCGTCGGGCAGTTCGGCGGGCTCGGGTTCGGCGATGACGGGCAGCCGTTCCCGCGCGCCGACGCCCAGGGCACTCCCCATGAAATCGCGCCAGATGCGCGCCGGCACCCCACCGCCAGACAGCCCGGCATTGGGCGAATTATCGTCATTGCCGACCCACACCCCTACCACCAGATCGCGGGCAAAGCCGATGAACAACGCGTCGCGATTGTCCTGGCTCGTCCCGGTTTTGCCGAAACTGTCGATCGCAAGGGCCGCTTGCCGTCCGGTCCCGTCGTTGATCGAGGCGCTGAGCAAGTCCATCAGTTGCGCCTGCATGGTCCCGCCAAGCGGGCGCGAGCGCGTGCCGAGATACTCGAACCAGCTGCGCTCGTTGGTTTCCTCCAGCCCGTGCGGGCGCACTGGATGGCTGCCCGCAGCAACCGCTGCATAAGCTGCAGTCAGTTCGAGCAGCGTGGTGTTGGCGGTTCCCAGCGCGATCGTCGCCTCATTGGGGAGCGGGGTTGAAATGCCCAGATCGCGAGCCGCGCGGATGACTTGCGCGACGCCCACTTGCTGCGTCAGCCGGGCTGCTGCCACGTTTGACGAGCGGGCGAACGCCTCACGCAGGCTGATGTCGCCCAGATAGCGGCCGTCATTATTCTTGGGCGCCCAATTGGCGATCGTCACGGGCTCGTCGGACACGATCGAGTCCGGGGTCATCCCGGCGCGGAGCGCAGCCAGATAGACGAACAGCTTGAACGCCGAGCCCGCCTGCCGCCGCGCCTGCGTTGCCCGGTTGAATGGGCTGTCGCCATAGGATTTGCCCCCGACCATCGCAACGACGCGGCCATCGGGCCGCATCGCGACAATCGCGACTTGTGCTTTTTTGAGGCCTGCGCGCCGCACCGCGCGTTCGGCCGCCCGCTGCAACCGTGCGTCGAGCGTCGTCATCACCCGCTGCTCGGTGGTGATAGCGCCGGTCCGGTCGCGCGCGGCGGGCAGCACCCAATCGGCGAAGTAGGAGCCATTGGGAAGCGGTGCCACCCGGTCCACGCGCAACCGGGCCGGGCGCACGGCGGCGGCGGCGTCGGCCGACAGGAACCCGTTGTCGCGCATCGCCCCCACGACCAGCTTTTGCCGCGCCCGCGCCCCGGCGAGATTGTCGGTAGGTGCCAGCCGCGACGGCGCCTTGACCAGCCCGGCGAGCATCGCTGCCTGCGCCACGCTCAGCCGGGTGGGCGTTGTGCTGAAATAATGTTTGGCGGCCGCGTCCAGCCCATAAACATTATCGCCGAAATAGACGTTGGAGAGGTAGCGCGAGAGGATTTCGTCCTTGGTCAGCCACGCTTCCAGCCAAAAGGCGATCAGCACTTCGCGGAACTTGCGCGCTGCCGTGCGGTCGGAGTCGAGAAAGGCGTTTTTCGCAAGCTGCTGGGTAATCGTACTGCCGCCCTGGCGCAGCCCGCCAGCTGCAATGTTGCTGGCCATGGCCCGGGCAATGCCCCAGGGGTCAACGCCCCAATGTGTGTAGAAGCGCCGATCCTCGATGGCGATAAACGCTTGCGCGACATGATCGGGCAAGTCGCGCGCCGTCACAGGCTTGCCGATGATCGCGCCGCGTCGGGCAATCGGCGTGCCGTTGCTGGCGAGCAGCGTGATGCTGGGCGGGGCAATCGGCTCCAGCGATTTGGACAGCGGCGCGGTGATCGCCAGCCAACCAACCATCACGAAGAACAACAGGATCAGCGCCGCCAGCCCGCGCATCGTCCAGCGCAGCCGCGCGCGCCAGCGCGATCGCCGAACCGGTGGCTCCCCCGTCCCCGGCGGATCGAGGTGGGGATTGTCGGCGTGGACGTCGCCGTCTGGCGGCGGTAACCCCCCGACCAGCTCAAGCGGTGCCTCGCCGACAGGCGCGTCGCGCGGGGAGAGGTCGAAAAAGCCGGTGCGCATTGGTAGAACCTTACCGCACGCTGCCCGCGTCGCCAACTGTATTATGACTCTATATCACGCCTGTGCAAAGCGCTGGACGGTGTCGCCACCATCCGGCAAACCAATAAGGCTGAAGTGCCACTAAAGGATGTGTCGTTGCGCGTCACGATCAAGGACGTCTCTCGCGAAGCCGGTGTTTCGATCAAAACCGTGTCGCGTGTGCTCAACAATGAAAAATATGTCGGTGCCGAAACGCGCGCACGGGTGACCGCGGTGGTGGAGCGGTTGCATTTTCGGCCGAGCAGTGCGGCTCGGATGCTGGCCGGGCGCCGATCGTTTCAGATCGCGCTCATTTGCGACAACCCCTCACCCTATTATGTCTATGAAATGCAGAGCGGTATCCGCGATCGGTGCGAGGAAGCGGGCGTGCGGATGATCGCCCAGCCCTATGACCGGCAATCGCAGCGATTGCTGGCCGATATCGAAAGCCTGATCGATTCAACGCAGATTGATGGCCTGATCCTGACACCGCCCGCATCAGATGATCCGGCGGTGCTCGCGCTGCTCGCGGCGCGGGCGGTGCCGTTCGTGCGCGTGTCGCCCGGGCGTGATGCGCCGCCAAGCCCCGCAACGTTCATCGATAATCGCCGTGCCGCACGGGAGATGACCTGTCATTTGATCGGGCTTGGCCATCGTCGGATCGCCTTCATCACTGGCGACCCCGGTTTCGCGACCAGCGCGCAGCGGCTGGCGGGGTATCGCGATGCGCTGGCGGCGGCGGATGTTGCGGTGGACGATGCGCTGATCCAGCCTGGTGATTACGGCTTTGCCTCAGGTGCGGCGGCGGCGGCGGCCCTGCTTGCGCTTGCGGATCCGCCTAGTGCGATTTTTGCCGCGAATGACGAGATGGCGGCTGGTGCGCTGTCGGTCGCGCACCAGCACGGCGTCAAGGTGCCCGGCGCGCTGTCGATCGCCGGGTTCGACGATACCCCGATCGCGAGCATGGTGTGGCCGCCGCTGACCACGATCCGCCAGCCGACGCGGGCAATGGCGTATCAGGCCGCCAACCTGCTCCTCGCCGCCGATGCCGGGGGCGGTGCGCAGCAGCTGGAGCTGGGGTTCGAGCTGGTCGTGCGCGGCTCGACCGCGCCGCCGCGCGTTTAACCCGCGATCAGGAATACCCCGCCGCTCGTCGCCAGCGCAAGCGCCACCAGCGTCGCCGCCAGGATGACCAGCAGGGGGCGTGGCCCGCCCGCGCTCAATTGCCGCATCGGCGATCGGATGGCGGTGGCGGTAACCGCACAGGCGAGCATTGCCGTAGCAAGCTGCTCCGCGATGCTGGCCGCCAGCGCCGGGATCACGCCGAGCGAATTGACGCCTGCCAGCGCGAAAAAGCCGATGACGAACCACGGCACCCCCTGCCGCTTGGCGCCTGCGTCATCAGGGCGGAAAAACAGCGCCACCACCGCCAGCACCGGCGCCAGCAGGGCGACGCGCGTGAGCTTCACAATCGCGGCAATCTCGCCCGCGTCCGGCGAATAGGCGTATCCCGCGCCGAGCGTTTGCGCGACATCGTGGATCGCCGCACCCAGCATAAAGCCCGCCTTTAAATCGCTCAGCGCCAGCATATGCGCGAGGATGGGATAGAGGACGAGGGCCGCCGCGCTCATCGCCGAAATGCCGACCAGTACCAGCGTCAACTGCCCCTGATTGATCCGCCGCTCGCCCAGCGTCGTCGCGAGCGCCAGCGCCGCCGACGCCCCGCAAATCGCCACTGCTCCCCCGGCAAGCACGCCAAACGCATCGCTAAACCCCAGCCGCCGCGCCGCCAGCACGCCCGCACCAATCACCAGCGCGACAATCACTACGATCGCGGCCAGCGCGACGGGGCCAAGCGCGGCAATCTGGCCAAAGGTGACCCGCACCCCGATCAGCACAATTCCCCAGCGCAAGAGCGAGCGCGACGCAAGGCCAAGCCCCGCGTTCAACCGCGCGTCATCGCTCAAGAAATTGAGCGCCAGGCCGATCAGCAACGCCATGAGCGTGAGCGGCGCGCCATAATGGTCAGAAATAAATCCGGCGGCGAGTGTGCCCGCGCCAACCACCAGCAGACCGGGCATATAGCCGCGCCACGATGCCTTCGGGCTCGGCTCGATGTCGCCGTAAAGGTCGGCCGCCATCGGCAGCGGGCGGGGTTTTGCTTGCATTGGCTCCATTTGCCCCCTTGTATCGGATTTGCGACCACGGACTAGCGGTGCCGCGCGCGATATGACAACGTTATCGGGAAAAATTCGGGGTGGGGAGAGGGACGTGAGCAAAACCGGGGGCGCAACGCGCTGGGCCATTGTCGCGATGGTGTTTTTCGCGATCATGCTGAACTATGTCGACCGACAGATTCTGTCGCTGCTCAAACCGACGCTGGAGGCGGAGTTTCACTGGTCCAATCAGGACTATGCCAACATGGTGTCGGCGTTTCAGTTTTCGGCTGCGGTCGCGTTTTTGGGAACCGGCTGGTTCATCGACCGGGTCGGCCTGCGGCTGGGCTTTGCGATCGGGGTTGCGGTTTGGAGCATCGCGGGCATGGCCCATGCCTTTGCGACCGGGGTTCTCGGGTTTGTGGTTGCCCGCGTCGTGCTGGGCGCGGCCGAATCGATCGGGACGCCCGCCGCGGTCAAGTCGGCGGCGACCTATTTCCGTCAGGAGGATCGCTCGATCGCGCTGGGCGTGGGCAATACGGCCCCCAATGTCGGCGCGATCGTAACGCCGCTGGCGATCCCGTTTGTGGCGATTGCGCTGGGGTGGAAGGCGGCGTTTCTGATCGCGGGCGGGCTGGGGCTGGTGTGGGTTGTCGCGTGGTTCGCGATCCGGGTGCAGCCGGTCGCGAGCGACGGCGCCGAGCCCGCGCCGGTTGCGTGGACGAGCCTGCTCCGGGATCGCAGGGTGCTCGCGCTCGCCATCGCCAAGGTGCTGTCGGACCAGGTGTGGTTCTTCATGCTGAGCTGGTTGCCCGATCTGTTTCACCGCCTGTTCGGTTTGCCGCAGGGGACGGTGGGGTTGCCCGTCGCGCTGGTCTATGTGTTTGCAGCACTTGGTGCGCTGACCGGCGGTTGGCTCCCGACGCGGTTGATGGCGATGGGGTGGAGTGTCGACCGCGCGCGCAAAGTGACGCTGCTGATCTATGCCCTGCTGATCCTGCCGGTCAGTCTGGTGCTGGTCGTGTCGAGCCCGTGGAGTGCCGCGCTGTTGCTGGGGCTTGGCCTGTTCGCGCATCAGGGCTTTTCGACCAACCTGTTCGGCTTTGCGACCGATGTATTCCCGGCGCGCGTGGTCGGATCGGCGATCGGAATGGCGGCGTTTTGCGGCAATATGTGGTCGATCGTGCTGATTCAGCTCGCTGCGGTCTCGATCTCCAACGGCTGGGGATACGGGCCGTTGCTGGCGATTTGTTCGGGGTCGTATCTGCTCGCGCTGGCGTTTATCCAGTTGCTTGTGCCGACGATTGTGCCGGTGGACGAGGCTGAGCGCGGCACCGTTTCAGCGCATTAAAAAAGCGACCCGGTGGATCGGTCTCCACCGGGTCGTTTATTGGCTGGATCAGAGCCTTAGAAGTTGAACCGGCCCGTCACCCCAAAATAGCGATCGGCATCGCGCGGGATTTGATAGCGATAGGCACCGCCCGGACCGCCATTGGCGATCGCGGCGGCAAAGCTTTGATCGGCAACGTTGCGCACCTGGAAGGTGATGCGATACCGGTCCTTCGCATCCACGATTCCCGCGGACAGATTGACCAGCCCATATGCGCCGATCGTGCCCAGCCGCCGCTGCACCGGATCGGCCGCAAACAGCGACAATTGCGAGCTCTGATACGACCCTTGTGCGCCAAAGAACGCGTCGATCGCGCCGCCAGAGCGGAAACGATAATCCGCGCTCAAATTACCCTTGAACCGTGGCGCAAAGGCAAGTGACGTGCCCGACGGGATCACGGTTGCGCCCAGCGGTGCGTTAAACGCATCGACATGCGCGTCGGTCCACGCAAAACCGCCATTGAGGGTCAGGTCACGCACCGGCCGCCAAGTTGCATCTACTTCGACGCCGCGCGTGGAAACACGGCCCGCATTGGTAAAGCGTGTAACGACAACGCCCGCGATCAG
>DHHS01000134.1:0-5100 GCA_002403415.1 Sphingomonas sp. UBA4766
GGGTCGAAATCGGGCATGAAGCGGTAGCCGGTTTCGGGGAGCAAGAGGTGCCCGCCCTCGCCGCGCACCGCTTCGGTAATCAGGAAATTCTTGACGTCGAGATTATAGAGGCAGGTCGGGTGGAATTGCATGAATTCCATGTTGGCGACGCGTGCACCCGCCCGCCATGCCATCGCAATCCCGTCCCCCGTCGCGCCGCGTGGCGCAGTTGAATAAAGGTAAGTCCGCCCGGCTCCGCCTGTTGCCAGCACCGTTGCGCGCGCGGTGAACAGCTCAACCCGGCCCGAGGTGCGGTTGACGGCATAAACGCCCCACACATGGCCTGATCCCGAATAGCGCTCCTCATGCTTGCCGGTCGCAAGGTCGATGGCGACCATATCGGGCACCAGCGTGATGTTCGGGTGGATTTCGGCGGCGTGCTGAAGCGCTTCCTGAACCGCCCAGCCGGTCGCGTCATTGACATGGACGATACGGCGGTGGCTGTGCCCCCCCTCACGCGTCAGGTGGAGCGTATTGCCGTCCATATTGAACGGCACGCCGAGTTCGACCAGCCGGGCAATCGCGCGCGGTGCGCCCTCCACGACAAATTCAACGGTGGCGCGGTCGTTAAGGCCCGCGCCCGCCACCATCGTGTCGTCGATATGGCTGTCGAACGTGTCACCATCCTCCAGCACGGCGGCGATGCCCCCTTGCGCCCAGGCGGTCGACCCCTCGTTCAGCCGCCCCTTGGCGAGCACCGTCACCTTGAACTGATCGGCAAGGTTGAGCGCGGCGGTAAGGCCAGCCGCGCCCGAGCCGATGATGAGAATTTCGGTGATGTGGGTCTCGGCCAATCTCAACTCTCCACCTGATTTCCCTGTGCGGCGGATGCCCACCAGCCAAGCATTGTCCGTCTGGAAGCATGTGATACCGAACGCAAGTCACTGCGCATCGTTCATTGCGGTTCTGTTGGGCGTCCATTAGCCTCGCCTCACGATGCTATTTGCTTTTGCCGCAACGCTTGCTGCTGCCAATCCCGCGCTGCCGCCGGCCGGTGTGCGCGCCATGATTCGCGACGCGAAAGCGCTTGTGCAGCGCCAGGGTAGCGCGGTTTGGCCGGGGTTTGATACCATCCCGTTTCACATGATTTTGGTGACGGCGGATGCCGATATCCTGTTCTGCAACGGCCCTGTAGATGGCTTTCGCGCGATTGGCACCGACCCGATCAGCGGCTGCACCGTCCAGACGCGCAAGCGCTTGTTTGATCTCGATTTGTCCGCAAGCTTTCCGGTCGGCGATGAGCTGTCGATGATTGTAATCGGCATGCCCAAGGCACTTGGGCTCACCAGGAATGACTGGGTTTTGACGCTCGCGCATGAGGCTTTTCATCAATATCAGAGTCGTTTGCCTGATTATGCCGCGAAGGTGGACGAATTGGGGCTGGCGTCGTCGGCCGCCAACGGATCGTGGATGCTCGATTATCCCTTCCCCTATGCTGATCCTGCGCTGGGTGCCGCCGTCGAAGCCATGGCGACAGCGGGGCTCGCGTTTCTGGAAGCCCGGACCCCCGCTTTGCGTCAAGTAGCGATTGGTCATTACATCGACGCTAGGCGGCGCGCGATGTCGGCGGTTAAGCCGGTTCAGTGGCGCTATTATGAGTTCCAGATCGGGCAGGAAGGGGTCGCCCGCTGGACCGAATGGGCCCTGGCGGAGGCGGGATCGCGCCGTAATCCGGGGCTGGCAACGGCGGCGAAGGAACGGCGGCTTTCGCTGATCGCCAGCCTGCGCTCGATCCGTCAGCAAGGGGTGCGCGTGTGGAAGCGCGGTGCGTTCTATGAACTGGGCTCGGTGGAGTGTCATATGCTTGTGGCCATGGGACTGCCGTGGCGTGAAACCTATACCGCATCCCCTTTCGCGTTCGGCGTGGCGCTTGAGCGTGCCTGCATACGCGCCGGGTGCGGGGGTTAACCGGTTGCTGACCCCCGCGTCAGGTTGAGGAACACATCCTCCAGATCGGCCTCGCGCGTTGACACGTCGACAATCCCGAGCCCTGCCGCCTGCACCGCGGCGAGCACTTGCCCTGCATTCACCCGGTCTTTCTGATAGGTGATCGACAGCACCCGGTCGCCCTTCAGCGCGATCTTGTGGAACGGGGCGCCATGGGGCACCTCGCCCACGTCGCGGTCGACCGTCACCTCAACCAGCTTTTCGGTCGCCATGCCGACCAGCGCGCGCGTCGGTTCATTCGCGATCAGCTTGCCATGATTGATAATCGCGATCCGGTCGCACAGCTCCTCGGCTTCCTCCAGATAGTGCGTCGTCAGCACCACTGTCACTCCGCCTGCGTTCAGCTCGCGCACATAAGCCCAAAGTTGCTGACGAAGCTGAATATCGACGCCCGCCGTCGGCTCGTCGAGGACCAGCACGGGTGGTGCGTGGACCATCGCTTTTGCCACCATCAACCGCCGCTTCATGCCGCCGGACAGCGTGCGCGAATAGGCGCGGGCCTTATCCTCCAGATGCACTGCGCGCAGCAGCTCCATCGACCGGCGCTGAGCCTTGGGCACGCCATAGAGCCCGGCCTGTATCTCCAGCGTCTCGACGGGGGTGAAAAACGGGTCGAACAGAATTTCCTGATTGACGATTCCGATCGACGCCTTTGCGTTGCGCGGGTGCGCGTCGATGTCAAAGCCCCAGATCGACGCGGTGCCGGCGGTCTTGTTCACGAGGCCGGCAAGGATGTTGATGAGGGTCGATTTGCCCGCGCCGTTTGGCCCGAGCAACCCGAAGATTTGCCCGCGCGGCACCTCGAAACTGACATCGTCCAGCGCGCGCTTGCCCCCGGCATAAGTCTTGCTGAGGCGATTGATGGAGATTGCGGGCTCGGTCATCGGCATAGGCTTAAGCTGAAGGGGCGGCATCGCCAATCGCTTTTTGGCGCCGACGCTATTGCCGCGTCAAAGTGGTGCGGTTGCGCACAAGCCAAGTTTCGCCGGTGTCATCCAGGAAATCGACTTCCTTCACCGTCACGAGAGTCGTGCCGTCGCGGCGGGTGGTTTCGCGGATGTGTGCCGGGCGGTTGTCGTCGCTGCCATCGCGCATTTCCTCGATCGTCCAGCGATCTGCCGCCTCGGCGCGGGCGAGGCGAAGCGTGGCTGTCGTCAGCTCGGCCTCGCGGCCCTTGCGAAAGCTGACACTTTGCTCGCGGTTGGTGCCGGGGTCGAACAGCGCGGCCGTGGTGATGGTGACGATCCCCGTTTTCGGCCCGTCGTCGAAATCGGCATGGCGGATGAGCGTGACGCCGTCACCCATCATCTCGACCCGCACGGTGACGGGCAAGCCGAACCAGCGGTCAGCCTGATAATCGCGATACTCAAGCTTGCCCGTCCACGCCCCGGCAAGCCCGGCACGAATGCTTGTGAGCGTGACGGGTGCGCTGGCCGCCGGGGTCTCGGCGGCGGGAGCCGGGGCAGCGGCGAGGAGCAGGGCCAAGAGGGTAAGCGTCATCGTGCGCGATCCCATGTTGCTGAACGGCACCGCGATTGCTATCGGATCGATCATGATTCCGCCACCTGAAACCACGCGCGTTGCCAGCGCCCGCGTTGCCTGCGACGGGGCCCATGCCGGCATCCCGGCTGCACTCGGCCATCCGCGCGTCTTTCTGGAGATTGATGAACGCGGTTTTGTCGATTGCGGCTATTGCGACAGGCGCTTCATCCTGATCGGCGGGCCAGCCGATCTTGTGGGCGACGTGACGACTGGCGCTAACGCCTGAGCCGCTTATAGTGGGCGGATGACCGAACATTCCGACCCCCGCGCCTTTCTCTATACCGCTGATCTTGATCCCGCTGCGGCGCAAGCGATTACCGCCCGGGCGCTGGCGCGGGCCGATGATGGCGAGCTTTACCTGCAATATAAGCGCAGCGAAGCCTTTGGCTTCGACGATGGGCGGCTGAAGACTGCGAGTTTCGATACCCATTCCGGCTTTGGCCTGCGGGCGGTGGCGGGGGAGACGACCGCCTTTGCCCATGCCACTGAACTGAGCGCCGCCGCCCTTGGCCGCGCGGCGGAGACGATGGCGCTGATCGACCCGTCCGCTGCGGCCAAAGCGCCGCCCCCGCGCGCGACCAATCGCCATCTCTATACCGCTGCCGATCCGCTTGCGCTGATGCCGTTTGCCGACAAAGTGGCGCTGTGCCAGACGATTGATGCCGCCGCGCGCGCGCGTGATCCGCGCGTCGTGCAAGTGTCGGTGGCGTTGTCGGGATCGTGGAGCGTGGTTGAGATCGTCCGCGCCGACGGCTTTGTCGCGACCGATGTCCGCCCGCTGGTGCGCCTGAACGTATCGATCGTGGTAGAGGCGAATGGGCGGCGCGAAACCGGCAGTTTCGGCATTGGCGGCCGGTATCTGTATGACCGCATTACCAGCCCGGAGGTTTGGAACCGCGCAATCGACGAAGCGCTGGCGCAGGCGCTCGTGAACCTTGAATCGGTCGCGGCCCCTGCGGGCGAGATGACGGTCCTGCTCGGCCCCGGCTGGCCGGGCATTCTGCTGCACGAAGCGATCGGTCACGGGCTGGAGGGGGATTTCAACCGAAAGGGCACCAGCGCGTTCTCCGGCCGCGTGGGCGAACGGGTGGCAGCCCCCGGCGTGACGGTGGTTGATGACGGGTCGCTGAACGATCGGCGCGGGTCGCTGTCGATTGATGATGAGGGCACGCCGACACAGGAAAACATCCTGATCGAGGACGGCATTTTGAAGGGCTATATTCAGGACCGGCTGAACGCCCGGCTGATGGGCGTTGCCCCCACTGGCAATGGGCGGCGCGAAAGTTTTGCCCATGCGCCAATGCCGCGCATGACCAACACTTTTATGCGCGGTGGGCGTGACAATCCCGCCGAGCTGCTGGCGCGCGTGAAAAAAGGGATCTTCGCCAAATCCTTTGGCGGCGGGCAAGTGGACATCGTGTCGGGCAAGTTCGTCTTTTCCTGCACCGAGGCGTATCAGGTGGAGAATGGTCGCATCGGCGCGCCGATTAAGGGCGCGACGCTGATCGGCGATGGCCCGAGCGTGCTCACCCGCGTGATCGGCATCGGCGACGACTTCGCGCTCGACGAAGG
>DHHS01000134.1:5472-11761 GCA_002403415.1 Sphingomonas sp. UBA4766
TGGTCGACGGGCTGACGGTGGGCGGGACCGAGGTTTAGGCAGGCAGGGCAGTAGGGAGCGATTGCAAGATGTCTGCGTTTTTTGACGAAATCGGCGATGCACAGCGCGCGTTCATTGCAGCCCAGCCCGTTTTCTTCGTCGCCACCGCGGCGGCGGGCGCGCGGATCAACCTGTCTCCAAAGGGGATGGATTCTTTTCGCGTGCTGGGGCCGAAGCGCGTTGCCTATCTGGACGTCGGCGGATCGGGGAATGAAACGCAGGCGCATCTGACCGCCGATGGCCGCATCACCATCATGTTCTGCGCCTTCGACAATCCGGCGCTGATCCTGCGGCTTTATGGGCAAGGGGCATATATGCTGGCGGGCACGCCGGGCTATGACGCGCTGGCCGGGAATTTTCCCCGGCTGCCCGGCGCGCGCCAGATTTTCGACATTGCGGTCGATAGTTTGCAGGAAAGCTGTGGCTGGGGCGTGCCCCATATGAACTTTGACCGCGAGCGCAAAACCCTGGCGAAATTCCATGCGCAGCAAGACCCCGCCGAGCGCCTCGCGGTCATCGCGATGCGCAACCGCAGCATCGATGGCCTGCCCGTCACTGTGCAGACTGTCATGCCCCCCTGGGATGACTGACCCCGTGGCGCTGACCGAACTTGGGCGATTTTCGAAGAACGAGGCCAATATCCTGATCGGTGCACTCGACGCGCAGGGGATTGGCGCCGTCGCCTTTGATGAGGGCGCGAGCGTCGCCGATGGCAGCCAGTTTTTCATCCCCGTGCGCGTGATGGTCGATGCCGATGACCTGGCCGAAGCGCAGGCAATTGTCGCAGCGGCGGCGCGCTGATTCTGCCTAAAATTTGGGCACCTTTTTGCGGTTGCACAAAATTGCACCTCTTGCTTTGCCAAAGCGACGCACGATCCCCCTAAGTTAACACAATATTACGATTGGCACGGTGCTTGCGTAGCAAAACCTCGTGGCAACAGCCGGGGGACGAATGTGAAGCTTGTCATCGCCATTATCAAACCGTTCAAGCTCGACGAAGTGCGTGAAGCGCTGACCGCGATTGGCGCTGCTGGCATGACGGTCAGCGAAGTGCGCGGCTTTGGCCGACAAAAGGGACAGACCGAAATCTATCGCGGGGCCGAATACACCACATCGATGGTGCCCAAGATCAAGATCGAAATCGCGTGCAGTGCCGATCTTGCCCCGCGCATCATCGAGACGATCCAGGCTGCCGCCCAAACCGGCGCGATCGGCGATGGCAAGATTTTCATGCTCGATATCGATCAGGCCGTGCGCATCCGCACCGGCGAGACCGATGAGACCGCATTGTGAGGGGGATTATGATCAGAATGAAGCAATTGGCGGCCGGGGGATTGGTGGCTGTGTTGAGCGGGGCCGTGCCGGCCTTCGCCACCGGGCCGGTCAAGGCGCCAAGCGTCGAGGCAATGGCAGCGATGGTCGACAAGGGCGACACGGCGTGGATGCTCGTTGCATCGGCGCTGGTGCTGATGATGTCGGTGCCGGGCCTTGCGCTGTTCTATGGCGGACTCGTGCGCACCAAGAATATGCTGAGCGTGCTGATGCAGGTGTTCATGATCGTCTGCATCGCCTCATTGGTGTGGGTGAGTTGGGGTTATTCGCTGGCGTTTACGTCGGGCGGCGACAATCCGTTTATCGGCGGGTTGTCAAAGGCATTTCTGGCGGGGGTGAGCGGGACGACCTATGCCGCAACCTTCTCTAACAATGTCTACATTCCTGAATTTGCCTTTGTGATATTCCAGATGACCTTTGCGTGCATCACGCCCGCGTTGATCGTCGGCGCCTTTGCGGAGCGGATCAAATTTACGCCGTTGATGTTGTTCGTGGTTGCGTGGTTGACGATTGTCTATTTCCCGATCGCGCACATGGTCTGGTATTGGGCGGGTCCAGACTTTTTGCCCGATGCCAAGACCGATACGGGCTATTTGTTTGGCAAGGGCGCGCTCGACTTCGCCGGGGGCACCGTGGTGCACATCAATGCCGGGATTGCCGGGCTGGTCGGCTGCCTCATCATCGGCAAGCGCAAAGGCTATCGCAGCGAGCCGATGCCGCCGCATTCGCTGACGATGACCATGGTCGGTGCAAGCTTGCTGTGGGTCGGCTGGTTTGGGTTCAACGCCGGGTCGAACCTTGAGTCGAACGGGGTGACGGCAGTTGCCTTCATCAACACCTATGTCGCCACTGCCGCTGCTGCGGTCAGTTGGGCGTTGATCGAGCAGTTTGTCCACAAAAAGCCCTCGCTGCTGGGTGCGGTGACCGGCGCAGTCGCCGGGTTGGTCGCCGTGACGCCCGCGTCGGGCTTTGCCGCGCCGATGACGGCGCTGGCGCTGGGCCTGATCGTGTCGCCGATCTGCTTTGTGTTTGTGACCACGATCAAGAACCGGCTGGGCTATGACGACACGCTCGATGTTTTTGGCGTCCACTGCGTCGGCGGGATTGTGGGGGCTATCGGCACTGCGATCGTCGCCGATCCTAAGCTCGGGGGGCAGGGCTATTTCGATTACAAGGTGTTCCCCGCCGTCGCGGTGACGCCCGAAGCGTATAGCATTGCCGACCAATTGCTGGTGCAGCTTCAGGCGGTGGCTATCACGCTGCTTTGGTCCGGCGGGGTGAGCGCGGTGTTGTTCCTCGCGCTGCGGGCGACGATGGGCCTGCGTCCTTCGGCAGAAGTTGAGGCCGAAGGGCTCGACGTCCACGAACATGGCGAGCGCGCCTATAATTATTGACCAGATTGGGCCGCGCGGTGGCGGACGCCGCGCGGCTCTCACGATGTTCCTCCTGCGGACGCACCTGGGCCGGAGCGGTAACGCCCCGGCCCATCTTTTTAAACTTTGGGCGGTGCTTCGGATGCGTTTTCGGGCGGTGCGTTGGCGGCCGCCTCCTCTGTCCGCTTCTGCCGTTGCCGCGCGAGCATCGATGCGCCGAACACAAAGCCGCCGGGCACGAGCAGGATCGTCGCGACAATGCCGATGCGGCGCCAGTTGGTCCTTGCCATGCCGCCCGCCTAATCCCTTTACCCGGCGGGCGAAAGGGGCGGGCGGCAATCAGTCCAGATCGGCGCGGATAAAATCGGCGCAGCGTTCCCCGATCATGATCGATGGCGCATTGGTGTTGCCGCTGACCAGCTTGGGCATGATCGACGCATCGGCGACATACAGCCCCTCGACCCCGCGCACGCGCAGCCGTGGATCGCATACGGCCTCCTCATCCGACCCCATGCGCGCAGTGCCGACGGGGTGATAGATGGTGTCGGCGCGCGCGCGGATCAGCCGGTCGAGCGCATCGTCGTCGTTCAGGTCGATCGGGTTGCGGTCGCGGCCCTGATACTCCGACAGCGGGGGCGATTCGAGGATACGATACATCGCGCGCACCCCCTTTTTCATCAGCGCGATGTCGCGCGGATCGGTGAGGAAGGCGGGGTCGATCAGCGGGGCGGCGCTGGCGTCGGCGGATGCCAGCCGCACCGTCCCCTTGCTTTCGGGCCGCAGGACACAAACATGCCCCGAAAAGCCATGCGCTTTCACCTTGGTGCGGCCATGATCCTCAAGCGCTGCAATCACGAAATGGAGCTGCACATCGGGGCACGGTGACGCCGGATCGACCGTCAGGAACGCGCCGCCTTCGGCATAGGGCGAGGTCATCGCGCCTTCGCGCCGGGTGAACCATTGCCAGAAGGATTTGAGCCCGTTCAGCTGCCCGGTCAGCGTTTGGCCAAGGAATCGCGTGTCGGCGGTTTCGAACGACGCGACATAATCCAGATGGTCCTGAAGATTGCCGCCTACCTCACCGCGGTCAATCCGCACGGCAATGCCGTGTTCGGCCAGATGCGCGGCCGGACCGATGCCCGACAGCATCAGCACCTGCGGCGTTCCAAACACGCCAGCCGCCAGCACCACCGCGCGGCGTGCGCGCAGCTCTTTCGCCCCGCCATTCTGGAGATACGCCACGCCCCAGGCGCGCCCGTCATCAAACAGCACCCGCTCGACCGTGACCCCGGTTTCGACGCGCAGATTCGCGCGGTCGCGGTTCGGTTCGATATAAGCGCGCGCCGCGCTCCAGCGTTCCCCGCCCTTTTGCGTGACCTGATACAGGCCGATCCCGTCCTGCCGTGCGCCGTTGAAATCGTCGTTGCGCGGGATTTGCAAGCTCGCACCGGCTTCGATGAACGCCATTGTGCCGGGATTGGGCGACACCTGCTCGCTGACGTGCAGTGGGCCGCTGTCGCCGTGAAAATCATCGGCGCCGCGCACATTGGTTTCCGCCCGCTTGAAATAGGGAAGCACATCGGCATAGCGCCACCCGTCGCATCCCATCGCGGCCCAATTGTCATAATCCCACGCATTGCCGCGGATATACACCATCGCGTTGATCGCGCTCGACCCACCCAGCCCCTTGCCGCGCGGTTGATAGCCTCGCCTGCCGTTCAGTCCGACTTGCGGCACGGTTTCAAACTGCCAGTTGGTTGCGGGTGTCTGAAATGGGATCATGCCCGGGATGCGGGTGCGATAGCCGGTGTTGCGGCCGCCCGCCTCAAACAGTGTGACCCGGTATTTGCCGCCTTCGCTTAGGCGGCCGGCGACTGCGCTGCCGCCGGATCCACCGCCGATGACGATGATATCGGTTTCTTCCATGCGTCGCTCTCCATTTGTTGCCGCTGTAGCCAGCGTGTTTTGATGATTTCGGACGTGTCGCGGCTGCCGTCGTGGCTCCAGCCCGGCGGCATTACAGCATAGCTGATCTTCGCGCGAAGGCCCGGCGCGGCCCAGACATCGCGGGCAATGCCGATCCATTCGTGGAACGCCGCCCAGAACAGGTTGAAACTGCCCAGATTCTTGACAATGCCATAGCGCGGCGGGTCATCGGCGCGCTCCGCTTCAAACGTGCCGAGCCATTTGTCCCAGATGATGAAGACGCCTGCGTAATTCTTGTCGAGATAGCGCGGATTGGTCGCGTGGTGGACGCGGTGGTGGCTGGGGGTGTTCATCACTGCCTCGAACCAGCGCGGCATCCGGCCAATGACTTCGGTGTGGATCCAGAATTGATAGATCAGGTTCAGCCCGCCGACAAACGCCAGCATCGCCGGGGGAAAGCCGATAAGGAACAAGGGCAGCTTGATGAGAATGCCGAGTGAAATCGGCCCGGTCCAGGTCTGCCGCAGGGCCGTCGACAGGTTATAATGCTGGCTGGAGTGGTGGATGACATGGCTCGCCCACATCCAGCGAATGCGGTGCCCGGCGCGGTGGACCAAGTAATAGAAGAAATCATCGGCGACAAAGGCAACGACAAACCAATACCAGGCCCAGCCAATCTCGAACAGCCGATACTGCCACACCCACAGCGCGAATGCGCCCAACACCCCGCCGAAGATCAATCCCGACACGACATTGCCCAGCCCCAGTGCGAGTGAGGTCAGCGTGTCGCGCGCCTCATAACGTTCGGGATGGGTCAGTCGGACCGCCACCATCTCCATCAGCACCAGCGCGACAAAGCCGGGCACGGCAAGATCGGTGGGGTTGGGAAGCGCCATAGACCCTGCTTACACCAGTGTCAGCGCCGCACCAAGACGGTGCCGAACATCGTCTCTCCGGTGTCGATGCGCCACCCTTGCGGGCCTTCGTTGACCGCGCTTGCGGGGACGCGCCGGGCCACGAAATGGACGCCGTGGCGCCTCAGCACCGCGACGCTGCCATCCTGCGAATGTACCAGCGCCGATGCGCCATCGCTGCTGATTGTCGCGCCCGCCGCGTCAAAGCCGGGCAGCATCGCCTCGGCCTCGGCGCACGCCGTCACGGGGTCGATGGCGGGTGGCTTGCCCAGTCCGAGCAGCCAGGCCAGCCCGCTCAGCGCCAGCACCGCGATGAGCGACCCGCCGAGCAGCGCGAGCATTATCGCCCGCCTGCCAATGCTTGTAACATCCCGCCCAGCGGCGCGAGGTCATAACCGGCCGCCGCCGCCTTTTCAAACAACGCCGCCGGTTCCGCACCCTCTTTCGCACTGGCAAGGGCCCAGAGCATGCAACTGCGCGTGCCCGACCGGCAAAAGGCCAGCACCGGGCCATTCGCCATGGCGGCCGTTGTCGCGTCGATTTGCGGATGCGAAAAGCCCGCATGGGTGATCGGGATTTCGAAATAGGCAAGCCCCAGCGTTTCCGCGATGCGGCGGATTGCTGCCCCCTCGGGCTGGCCGGGCTCCTCGCCCTCGGGCCGGTTGTTGATGATCGTGCGATAACCGGCGCGCGCGATGTCGGTGA
>DHHS01000133.1:0-8157 GCA_002403415.1 Sphingomonas sp. UBA4766
TGACCGCGGTCTGCAGCAAATCAGTCATCGCTTGCGCAACAAATGGGGCGACGAGCACCTGGCTACGGTCTACCTCATGCGCATAGATGGTAACGCCGTTCGCCGTGACCTTGGTGATGCCATAGGGTACGACCGATACCCCCTTGTTCGCGACCGAGGCAAAGGCGCGCGTCATGTCAATGAGCCGTACGTTCGAGGTACCCAACACCATCGCGGGTTGAGTATTGACGTTGGTGGTGATGCCAAAGCGGCGCGCCATATCGGCAATCGTGTCGAATCCGACTTCGTCGCCGAGTTTGGCCGCCACCGTGTTGAGCGAATATGCAAAGGCATTACGCAGCGTCGTCTCGCCAATATTACGGCGCGAATCATTACGCGGAGACCAGCCGTTGATGGTGACGGGTTCGTCGACTACGGCATCCTCGGGCTTGTGCCCGGCCTCCAGCGCGGCGAGGTAGACAAACAGCTTGAACGACGACCCCGGCTGGCGCTGCGCCTGCGTCGCGCGGTTATAGATTGACGACACATAATCGCGCCCGCCCACCATCGCCCGCACCGCGCCGTCGCGGTCGAGCGATACCAGCGCCCCCTGCGTGCCCGCTGGTGCGTTGGCGCGAATGGCGGCGTCGGCGGCGCGTTGCGCCTCGATATCGAGCGTGGTCCACACTTCCAGCGGGCGCGTGGTCTCATCGACCAGCACGTCGAGCTGCGGCAGCGCCCAGTCGGTGAAATAGCGCACGCTGTTCTGCTTAGGTTCGGGCACAAAGCGCACGGTGGTCAGATCGACCGACCCCGCCGCGCCGGCGGCGATCTTGCCATTTTCTTCCATCAAGCGGATGACGACTCCTGCCCGCCCGCGCGCCGCGTCGATATCTGCTGTGGGCGAATAATGCGACGGTGCCTTCACCAGTCCCGCGATGACGGCGGCTTCGGTCAGGCTGAGCTGTTCGGCACTATGCCCGAAAAATTTGCGCGATGCGGCATCAACGCCGTATGCACCACCGCCGAAATAGACTTTGTTCAGATATAGTTCGAGGATCTGGTCCTTTGTAAACTTCCGCTCCAGTGCCAGCGCCAAAATCGCCTCGCGCAGCTTGCGGCTGACCGAATAGCTGTTGGTCAGAAAAATAGTGCGCGCGACTTGCTGCGTGATTGTCGAGGCACCCTGAAGCCGCCGCCCGGTTCCGCGATTTTCCAATGCAAAGCGTGTGATGCGGGCAAGCGCAATCGGATCAACGCCAGGGTGAGACCGAAACCGGCGATCCTCCACCGCAATCATCGCGTCGCGCATGATCGCCGGAATTTTTTCGTAGGGCAGCCAATCGCCAAAGCTGGGACCGAGCGAGGCAATGACGGTGCCATCGACCGCGTGCACGCGGATCGTTTGCCCGTTGGGCGATGATTTCAGCTCGTCAAAACTGGGCAGGCTCGCGCGCGCGACATAAACCGCAGTCGCCAGCGCGATAAACGCGGCCACCCCCAGCGCGATGAACAATTGCGCCGCCAGCACCAGCCGCCGACGCCAACGGGGTTTGGAAAGGGAAGAGCGCGCCATCAATCCTGCTGGAGATAAGTCCTAAACCACCGCGCGACAAGCATGCGCCGCGATGCAGTCATTGTTCTCGCGGCCGAAAGTCGAGGCTCACCGAATTCATGCAATAGCGCAACCCCGTCGGACGCGGGCCGTCGGGAAAGACATGACCCAGATGCCCGTCGCAACGCGCGCAGCGGCTTTCGATGCGGATCATCCCGTGGCTGGCGTCATGATGGTCGGTGACATGATCGGGCGCGATCGCTTGCGAAAAACTGGGCCAGCCCGACCCGGAATCATATTTGTCGGCGCTGTCAAACAAGGGGAGTTCGCACGCTGCGCACACATAAAGGCCATCGCCCTTATGGTCGTTGTAGCGGCCGGTAAAGGCGCGCTCGGTCCCGGCCTCGCGCAGGACATGATACTGTTCGGGTGAGAGCCGGGTGCGCCATTCGGCTTCGGACAGGGAGAGTTTTTCAATCATGACCTGGTGCTACCTTGGGGAGGGAGAGACGCCGACTAAGATGGTTGTGTGTTCGCAATCGGCAAGGGGTAGCGATGTTGCCCGGCGTCCCACGCATGTGCGATGATCACTGCACGCCTGAGGGTCCGCTTCACGCTCGAAGTCGCGTATGTGCCCGGTGTTTGAGGAGTCGCATCCATGTCCCGTCCACCTTTGCCGCCCTTTACTGCTGATACTGCTGCGCAAAAGGCGCGGTTGGCCGAAGACGCATGGAACAGCCGCGATCCGGCGCGTGTCGCACTCGCCTATAGCGAGGACAGCCGCTGGCGCACGCGCGACGAATTCTTTACGGGTCGCGCAGCGATTATCGCCATGCTGACCCGTAAATGGGCAGCTGAGCATGAGTATCGCCTGGTGAAGGAAATCTGGGCCTTTGGCGACAACCGGATCGCGGTCCGCTTTGTCTATGAATGTCATGACGCCAATGGCCAGTGGTGGCGCTGCTTTGGCAACGAACAATGGGAATTCGATGCTGCGGGGTTGATGATCCGGCGCGAGGCGTCGGTGAATGATGTGCCGATTGCCGCAGACGATCGCTTGTTTCGCTGGCCGCTGGGTGCGCGCCCCGCGGATCATCCCGGGCTGAGCGCGATGGGCCTGTAGGGACTCCACCCCCCCACCCGCCGCGGCAGCGTGGGCCCCTATCTGGTGCGGTCGAGAAGACTCGAACTTCCACGGGCTTTCGCCCACAACGACCTCAACGTTGCGCGTCTACCAGTTCCGCCACGACCGCACGTGATAGACCGCCGACAAAGCCAGCGATTGGCAGGAGCGCGCCCGTAGCAAAGCCTTTTCCCGCTTACAAGCGCCAATCCACGATTCCTTAAAAACCGGGGCGCCGCCGTCAGCCCGCCCCACCCAGAAAGCTCAGTCGTAATGCCTTGCCATTATTGGGCACATCCAGCGTCGCGCTTCTGAATTCGACGACCCCCTTGGGGCCAACGCTGCGGGCCTCGGGCGTGATCGTCCAGCTATAGACTGCGCGCCCCTGCGGATCGAGCAAGTCGGCGCGCAAATTCGCCACCGGCAGTTTTTCGCTGGTCGGGTTGATAATCCGCCCGCTGACCGCAAACATTTCCGACCCACTTGGCAAGTCGCGCCGATCAATCCGGTTTTGTTCAATACGAAGCGGTGATCGCGCTGCACTTCCCAGGCCCAACTGAGCGGCAAAGCCGGTTGCGCCCGATGTACTGATCGCGCCGACCCCGACCAGCATCGCGACACCGGCCGCTGCTGCAATCGCGGTATAGCGCCGTGCCGGGTTGCGGCGGGGGCGGAACGGAGCCGAATAGCCGAAGGCGTCAAAATCATGGGTCGGTGCCACCGTGCCGCTAGCGGGGGGGGCGGGCAGCGGTGCGGTATCGGGTTCGCGACTACTGGCGGGGGGCGGCGGGATGGTCTCGGTAGCGGCGATCAAAGCGGCTGCCGAGGCGCCCTCCTGATGCCAGCTATGCTTGCAATTGGCGCACCGCACCGTCCGACCATTGGGCCCGATTGCGGTGTCGGGGACAAGATAACGGGTCCGGCAGACGGCGCATTCCAGGATCATCGCGTGCTACTTCATGTCGAGGCGCAACCGCCCGTTTCGGCAAAACTGTTTCATCAAGCTAAGCACGAGCAATGCCGGGATGGCAAGGGGCAGCTTGAGTGACGCGCTGGTGCGTGCGATGGCTCATCCGACAGCAATTGTGGAGTGACAACGCCAGCATGGCGAATATCGTGCAGTTCGAAAATGTGGGGCTTCGTTATGGCACGGGCGAGGAAACGCTGACCGACATCAGCTTTACGCTGTCAACCGGCGCATTCTACTTTCTGACCGGGGCATCGGGCGCGGGCAAAACATCGCTGCTCAAGCTGCTTTACCTGGCGCAGCGGCCATCGCGCGGGCTGATCCGGCTGTTCGGCGAAGATTTCGGCGCGTTGCCGCGCGGCCGCCTGCCCGGTTTTCGACGGCGGATCGGGGTGGTGTTCCAGGATTTCCGGCTGCTCCCGCATCTGAGCGCCTATGACAATATCGCGCTGCCGCTCCGCGTTGCCGGGGTGGCTGAAGCCGATATCGAGGGGCCGGTGCGCGAAATGCTGGCATGGGTTGGCTTGTCTCACCGGGTTGAGGCACGCCCGCCGACGCTTTCGGGCGGTGAGCAGCAGCGGGTCGCGATTGCGCGGGCGGTGATTGTTCGGCCCGAAATCCTGTTGGCTGACGAACCGACCGGAAATGTCGATCCTGATATGGCCGAAAGGTTGCTGCATTTGTTCGACAGCCTCAATCGGCTGGGCACGACGGTGGTGGTCGCAACGCATGATTTTCAACTGCTCGGTCGAATCCCCAACGCGCATATGATGCGGCTGGACAAAGGACGATTGTTGGACCCCACAGGGTCGCTGCGCTTTCCGCCGATCGCGCCATCGCCTGCCGCGCCGGGGGCAAGCCCACCGTGACGCGCGTTGCGCCCGCCGCCAGCGTAGCGCAGCGCCGCTTGCTCGATGATGGGGGCAAGGCGCAATCAATGCTGTGGATCATGGCGATCATGATGTTTTTGACGACGCTTGCCGGTGCCTTTGGCCTCGGCGCGCTGGCGACGGCGCGATCGCTTGACAAGCAGCTTGCCGGTCGACTGACGGTGCAGCTGGTGGAGGCCGATCCCGCCCGACGGGCGGTTGCCGAGTCAAGGCTGATGGCGCTGTTGCAAGCTCACCCTGATGTCGCGCGGGCGGCAAGTGTTGATCGCGGCGCGCTGGTCGCGATGCTGCGCCCCTGGCTGGGAGATCAGGGTGATATGGTTGATCTTCCGATTCCGGCGATGATCGATGTTGAGGTGCTCCGCCCCGATCCCACGCGGCTGGCCCGGATTGCCGACCAGATTGCGCGCGCAGTGCCCGCTGCCCGGTTAGACCGGTATGAAAGCTGGATGTCGCCGGTGGCGCGGTTCATGCAGTTGATGATCGCGCTTGCCGCCGGATTGGTCGTTTTGATGGCGCTAGCGATGACGACAGTGGTAGCGTTGGCGGCGCGTGCCGGGCTTGACCGCCACCGCGAGACGATCGACGTGCTGCACATGCTAGGGTCCACCGATAGCCAGATTGCGCGCCTCTTTCAGCGCCGAATCGCGCGCGACACGCTGATTGGTGGGCTGATTGGGTCTGCGACCGGGCTGGTGCTCTGCGCGTTTGTCGGGGTGCAGGTGGCTGGGCTTGGCGCCGATCTGGTGGGGGGCGTACGCTTTGGGTTAAGCGACTGGCTCATCCTCATCGCGTTGCCAATGCTGTTCACATTGCTGGCTATTGCCGCCGCGCGCCTGGCGGTGCTGCGGTTGTTGGAACAGCGTTTGTGATCCGGCGGCTGGTGGCGACGGTTGCGCTCCTCTGGGTGCTGGGCTTTGGCTGGTTCATGCTCGCGCTTCCCGCGCTGGCGCCGCCGCAGCCAACCGATGCGATCGTTGTGCTGACGGGCGGTCCGGGCCGGATCGACCGGGGGCTGGCGATGTTGCGCGCCGGTGCCGCCCGGCGGATGCTGGTCAGCGGGGTTGCCCCGGGCGTTGGTCCTCGCGCGCTTGCCCAGGAATATCAGGTGCCGCGCAAGCTGTTTGGCTGTTGCATCGACCTTGGTCATGAAGCGGTCGACACCCGCTCAAATGCGGAGGAAACGCGGGCCTGGGTGCGTTCCCACGACTACAAATCGGTGCGGCTGGTGACGTCCGACTGGCATTTGCGGCGCGCTCGGCTTGAACTGGCCCATGCGCTGGGCCCTGACGTCATGGTGATCGGTGACGGGGTGCCGGGTAATCCTGAGCCGGGGTTGTTGCTGACCGAGTACAACAAGCTGCTGGTTCGTCAGTTTGCGCTCGCCTTTGGTCTTGGTGGCTGATGATCGCGTGGGGGCGAACGTTAGCGTTCCTGGCGCTATTCTATTGTGGCACGGTGTTGTTTGTGCTGGCAACGCCGATCATGGCGTTGTGCGGTCGCCGCGCGCTGCTCGCCAATGTCCATGGCTGGATCCGTTGGCATCGGCTGATTGTGTGGCTGACGCTGGGCATTACGTGTCGGTTTGAAAATCGCCCGCCGCCGGGGCAATATCTCTATGCAGGCAAGCACCATGCGATGATCGAGACGCTCGAGCTTGCGCTTGAATTGGGCGATCCGGTGATCGTGCTCAAGCGTGAGCTTGCGCAAATCCCGCTCTGGGGCTGGGCGGCGCGGCGCTACGGGATGATCGTCGCCGACCGAGAGGCATCGGCGTCCGCGTTACGCCAGATGATCCGTGACGCCAAGGCGGCGCGCGAAACCGGGCGGTCGGTGCTGATTTTTCCTGAAGGGACGCGGGTGGCCGCGGGCGACGCCCCACCGCTGAAATCGGGCTTTGCCGGGCTGTATCGTGCGCTCGAGCTGCCGGTGGTACCAATCGCGATCGATTCGGGACGGTTATGGCCGCGCACCGGCGCCAAGCGCGGCGGGGTGGTGACGTTTCGTTTTGCCGATCCGATCCCGCCCGGCCTCTCGCGCGAGGACGTGGAGACGCGTACTCATGCGGCGATCAACGCGCTGCAACGGGTTTAACCGCGGACGACTAAGCCCCTACAAAATCGCGCAATGCGGCGGCCAGCCCGCGCGTCTCTGCCTCGGTGCCGATCGTGATGCGCAGCGCATGGGGCAGGCCCTGTCCCGGCAGCCAGCGCACGATATAGCCACGCGCCATCAGGCCCCGGTAGGCGGCCTCTGCGCTGAGTGCGCCTTCGAACAACACCAGCAGGAAGTTGGCGTGGCTTGGCACGGCCCGCAAGCCTTGATTGCCCATGGCGGCGACTTCCCCCGCCAGCCAGGCGCGCCACCGCGCATTGTGCGCACGGGCTGCCTCCACAAAACCGTCGTCGGCCAGCGCCGCGACCGCCGCGCGCTGCCCCGCTGTCGTCACGTTGAACGGCAAGCGGATGCGGTGCAGCGCCTCGATGATCGCCGCCGACGCATAGCCCCAGCCGATTCGTTCTGCAGCGAGGCCGTAGATTTTCGAGAAGGTCCGCGTCACCAGCACATTGGGCGCCGTCATCGCCAGTGCGAGGCCGGCATCGTCCTCCTCGGGCGTCAGATATTCGGCATAGGCCTGGTCGAGCACCAGCAGCACGCTCGGCGGTAGCGCGGCGTGGAGCCGGGCGATCTCGGCGCGGGGGGCGAAAGTGCCAGTCGGATTGTTGGGATTGGCGATGAACACGATCCGCGTGCGCTCCGTCACGCAGGCGAGCACCGCATCCACATCGGTGGCGTAATCGGCATCGGGTGCAATCACCGGGGTTGCGCCGACCCGGCGCGCCGCGATTTCGTAAACCGCAAAACCATAGCGCACGAAAATCACTTCATCGCCTTGCCCGGCAAAGGCACCGGCGGCGAGGTGGAGAATATCGTCCGACCCCGTCCCGTAAATCACCCGCGCGGGGTCCAGCCCATATTTCGCGGCCACCGCATCCCGCAGGATCGTCGCGCCTGGATCGGGATAACGATCGAGCGATTCCCCTTCCGCTACCAGCGCGGCGCGCGCGGCGGGCGAGGTGCCGAGTGGATTTTCATTCGCCGAGAGTTTGATGAGCTTGCGCCCGTCATCGGCGGTTGCGCGACCGGGGACATAGGGGGCAATTGCCATCACCCAGGGCTTTGGAGCAGGAGCGGTCATGTGGTCGCCCTAGCCGCTGGCGATTGACAAGCCAAGCACTCGCGCCCTAGCCGCGATGCCTATGTCGCACGATGCGCGTTTTGGCCTTGGCCGCACAATCACGCTGGCCGGGCCGCTCCCGCTCGATTCGGGCGCGGTGCTGGCCCCGGTCGATATCGCCTATGAAACCTATGGCGCGCTCGACGACGATGGCGGCAACGCGATTCTGATCTGTCACGCGCTGACAATGGATCAACATGTCGCGTCGCGCCATCCGCGCACGGGCAAGCCGGGATGGTGGTTGCAAATGGTCGGCCCTGGCAAGCCGATTGATACCAATCGCTATTTTGTCGTCTGCGCCAATGTGCTGGGGAGCTGCATGGGATCGTCCGGCCCGGCGAGCCTTGCCCCAGATGGTGCGCCCCATGCCATGCGCTTTCCCGTCATCACCATCCGCGACATGGT
>DHHS01000133.1:8459-8628 GCA_002403415.1 Sphingomonas sp. UBA4766
ACCATCCGCGACATGGTGCGCGCGCAGGCGATGCTGCTCGATCATCTCGGCGTGGGCGTGCTGCGCGCCGTCGTCGGTGGGTCGATGGGCGGGATGCAGGCGCTGAGCTGGGCGGCGACCTATCCCGATCGCGTGCGCGCCGCCGTGGTGATTGCGTCGACCGCGCGGC
>DHHS01000177.1 GCA_002403415.1 Sphingomonas sp. UBA4766
ACCGGCGTGGTGCTCGCCAATGGCGGCATCGACGATTACATGCAGGACACCTATTACGTCGTCGCGCACTTCCATTATGTGCTGTCGCTCGGCGCGGTGTTCAGCCTGTTTGCCGGTTTCTCCTACTGGTTCCCGAAAATGTCGGGCCGCATGATGAGCGAAGCCTTAGGTCAGATCCACTTCTGGCTGTTCTTCGCGGGCGTCAACCTGCTGTTCTTCCCGATGCACTTTCTGGGGCTTCAGGGCATGCCGCGGCGTATCCCCGATTATTCGCCCGCCTATACCAAGTTCAACGAATGGGCGACTTTGGGCTATGCGATCATGGCGATCAGCATGATCTTCTTCTTCGTCAACATCATCATGTCGTTGCTGGCGGGCAAGAAGGCGGAGGATAGCCCGTGGGGCGAAGGTGCGACGACGCTGGAATGGACGCTGTCCAGCCCGCCACCGTTCCACCAGTTCGAAACCCTGCCCGTAATCGACGCCGACGCACGGCATTGATCAGAGCAGTCGTGCAACCGCCGTGCGGGGACGCGGCGGGGCGCAATGAAGGCATGAAACAGGGGCGGCATGGGGCAATGCGGTGCGACGCCGTGCTCGTGCCGCCTCAGCCATTTGGCGAGCAAGATGCAGGTCGCAGCGGCCATCCGGCGACCAAAAGGGTTTTGTAGATGAATGAATTGACCGCAACCCGTCCCGCCGCCCCGATCACCGCCGACTGGCGCGATTTCCTGGCGCTGACCAAGCCGCGGGTGATGCGTTCGGTCGTGTTTACCGGGCTGTGCGGGATGCTGGCAGCGCCCGTCGCATTGCCGGTGCCGATTGGCATCACGGCGATTCTCAGCATCGCGCTGGCGGCGGGAGCGGCGGGCACGCTCAACCAATGGTATGAGGCCGATATCGACGCGCGGATGAAGCGCACCGCCGCCCGTCCCTTGCCCGCCGGACGAATCGATGCCGATTCAGCTTTCCAGTTCGGCGTCGGGCTCGGCGTGTTCAGTGTCGCGCTGATGGGGTTGGTCGTGAACGTGCTTGCGGCCGCGCTGCTCGCGGTGTCGATCCTCTTTTACGTTGTCGTTTACACCATCGGTCTGAAGCGCTTCACTCCGCAGAACATCGTCATCGGCGGGGCGGCAGGCGCGTTTCCGCCGCTGATTGGCTGGGTCGCGGCAACAGGCGAGCTGGCGCTGCTCCCCCTGCTCATGTTCGCGCTGATTTTTCTGTGGACCCCACCGCATAGCTGGGCGCTCGCGCTCCTGATTCGCGATGATTATGCGAAGGGCGGCGTGCCGATGATGCCGGTGGTGGCGGGCGCGCGGGCGACGCGCTGGCAAATGTTGGGCTACGCACTGGCGATGGCCGCCGTCGCGGTCGCGCCCTGGCCGCTGGGCCTGACCGGGAGCCTTTACGGCACTGTCGCGCTGATCGGGTCGGCGATTTTCGTGGCACTCACCGGCTGGGTTGTGGCCGTCGCCGCGCCTATGCCCGCACAAATGAAACCCGAGCGCGTGCTGTTTGTTTACTCGATCGGCTATGTGCTGGCGATGTTTGCGGCGATCGTCGCGGATCGGTGGGTGGCATGACGCCCGAGGACGAGCGATTGATCCGCGCTCGCCAGAAGTCACGCTCGGTCGTGATGGCGGTGATCCTGGGCGCGCTGGTTGTGCTGTTCTTCGCCATTACCATCGCCAAGATTCAGGCAGGCCACGCATGACCGGCAAACTGCGCACCGCTGCGCTCGCCGCGCTTGGCGTCTGCTGCATGACCGGGCTGGGCTATGCGAGTGTCCCGCTCTACCGCCTGTTTTGCCAGGTCACGGGGCTAAACGGCACCACGCAGCGCGGGCTGGAGGCGCCGGGCGCGATCGGGCGCGACATCCGCGTCGGTTTCGACAGCAATGTCAGCCCCGATCTGCCGTGGAAGTTCGCGCCGGTTGAACGCTCTCAGACGGTGCGGATTGGCGCGCGCAGCTTGGCGTTCTTCACCGCGACCAACACCGCGACCAAGCCGATCACCGGGAGCGCGACTTTCAATGTCTCCCCGGCACAGGCCGGACGTTATTTCACCAAGATTCAGTGCTTTTGCTTCAACCAGCAAACGCTGAAACCCGGCGAGACAGTGCGGATGCCGGTGATCTTTTTCGTCGACCCGGCAATCGCGCAAGACCCGGATGCCAAGGATGTAAGCACAATTACGCTAAGCTATACCTTCTACCCAGTGGATTCGCCCGCGCCCACGGGTTAAGGGATTTCGCAAACACGATATCAAACGGGGTTCGATCAATGGCCGGTGCCAAAAATCACGACTATCACATTCTTCCGCCCAGCATCTGGCCCCTGATGGGGTCGATGTCCGCGCTCGTGCTGGCAGCGGGCGGCATTATGTGGATGCACAAGGCCGACCCGAGCGGCATCGCCTTTTACGCCGGGCTGGCGGGCGTGCTCGCGACGATGTTTTTCTGGTGGCGCGACGTGATTCGTGAAGCGCATGCGGGCGATCACACGCCGGTGGTTCAGCTCCACATGCGTTACGGCATGATTCTGTTCATCGCCTCGGAAGTTATGTTCTTCCTGGGCTGGTTCTGGGCGTTTTTTGATTTTTCGCTGTTCCCCGCCCCGGTGGAGGTGGTGAACGATCAGGTTACCCGCCTGACCGAAACGGTCGCCAATGTCGCCGGGCAATGGCCGCCCAAGGGATTGGAAGTCATCGATCCGTTCGGCTTTCCGCTGCTCAACACCATCATTCTGCTCTTGTCGGGCACCACGGTGACCTGGGCGCACCACGCACTGCTGCACGGCGACCGCGCCGGATTGAAGCAGGGTTTGTGGATCACGATCATCTTGGGCGCGATTTTCAGCACGATCCAGGCAATCGAATATGCCGACGCGCCATTCCATTTCGCCGGGCTGAATTACGGCGCGTCGTTCTTCATGGCGACGGGATTCCACGGCTTCCACGTGTTGATCGGCACCATCTTCCTCGCCGTATGCCTAGCGCGCGTTTATGCGGGCCATTTCACCCCCCGCCAGCATTTCGGGTTTGAGGCGGCGGCCTGGTACTGGCACTTTGTCGACGTCGTCTGGCTGTTCCTGTTCGTGTCGGTCTATATCTGGGGCGGGGCTGGCGCGCCGGTTCACGCCGGCTGAGTTGAGCCACGCCCCCCTGCCTGCGGGCGAGTCCCCAACACCCGTGCAAGTGGCGTTGAAGGGGCTTTGTCCGCGTTGCGGCGCGCCGACATTGTTTCGCGGCTGGACTCAGTTCGCGCCATCATGCCGGGTCTGCGCGCTGGATCTGTCAACATTCAACGTGGGTGACGGCCCCGCCGCGTTCCTCACGCTCATCATCGGCGCGGTGATCGTTGTTATGGCGATTACGGTCGAACTCAGCCTGAGCCCGCCCTTTTGGGTGCATATGTTGCTCTGGATCCCGCTGACGGCCGCAGCCGTGATCGGCAGCTTGCGGCTGGCGAAGGGCGCGCTTATCAGCCTGGAATATCGTCACGCCGCCGAGGAAGGGCGGATCAAGCGCTCGTGATGCGACTCCCCCTTATCCCGACGATCCTCGTTGCGATAGCTGCGGCCGCGATGATCGCGCTTGGCGTTTGGCAGCTTCACCGCGGGGCGGAGAAGGACGCGCTGCTTGTCCGCCTCGCCGCCAATCGCACACGGCCCGCAATGGCTTTCCCCGCGATTCCGGTGGGCGATGACTTGCTGTTCCGCCGCGCCAGCGCCTTTTGCCTGAGCGTTACCGGCTGGACGACGCAGTCGGGCCGTGATGCAAGCGGCAAAAGCGGTTGGCGCAAGATCGCGCTGTGCCGCACCGGCGCGGAGGGACCAGGGTTTAGCGTGCAGCTCGGCATTGGCAGCGACCCGAATGCCAATCCGCCTTGGCGTGGCGGCACGGTGAACGGCTATATCAGCTATGCCCCCAATGCAGCGCCGCTGATCGTGTCGATGCTGGGGGCGGCTGGCCCCAAGACGCTGATGCTGGTTGCCGACACCCCGGCAAAGGGACTGCGCGCCAATGCCGGGCCGGACCCCGCCGCTGTGCCCAACAACCACCTCGCCTATGCAGTGCAGTGGTTCATCTTTGCCGCGATCGCCGTCGTCATTTACGCAATCGCGCTGCGGCGGCGCGGGCTTGCAGCATCGCGTTTGGCCGAATAGGCGCAGGCGCTATGCAGTATCACAGCACGCGCGGGGGCGCACCCGTGCTCGACTTTCGGGGCGCGACCCTGGCCGGACTCGCAAAGGATGGCGGGCTTTACATGCCCGACCACTGGCCCGAACTAACGCGGGATGAGATCGCCGCGCTGGCGGGCCTCGATTATATCGAGACGGCGGTGCGAGTGATGGCGCCGTTTACAGCGGGCGCGCTCGATGAAGCGGCGCTTCGGACGCTATGCCAGGCAGCCTATGGCCGGTTTGCGCACGCCGCCGTGACCCCGCTCGTTCAGCTTGACGCGAACCACTGGCTGCTTGAGCTGTTCCATGGTCCGACGCTCGCGTTCAAGGACGTCGCCCTGCAACTGTTGGGGCTGATGTTCGAACGGTTTCTGAGCGGCGGCGACACCCAGCTCACCGTCATCGGCGCGACCAGCGGCGATACCGGATCGGCGGCGATCGACGCGCTGGCGGGGCGCGCCGGCATCGACATTTTCATGCTCCATCCGCTCGACCGGGTGAGCGAGGTGCAGCGGCGCCAGATGACCACCGTCCTTGCCCCCAATGTCCACAATATCGCGGTGGAGGGCAGTTTCGACGACGCCCAGGCGCTGGTGAAGGCGATGTTCAACACACCCGACTTTGCGCAGCGTTTTAGTCTGGGCGCCGTCAATTCGATCAACTGGGCGCGATTGATGGCGCAGATCGTCTATTA
>DHHS01000175.1:0-2788 GCA_002403415.1 Sphingomonas sp. UBA4766
GTCGAATTCGCCATTGTCGAAACAGATATAGTGCTCAATCGTCGTCCACTGATCGCGCAGCCGGTCGATGATCGGTTGAAACGCGCGGTCATAAAACAGCACGCGGTCCTCGGCGTGATTGGCAATGTAAACCAGCTGTTCGTCGAACAGCCGCGGGTTGATGGTGTGGATCACCCCGCCCATGCCAATCGCGCCATACCAGCTTACCAGATGCTTGGCGTGGTTCATGGCGAGCGTCGCAATCCGGTCTCCCGGCTTCATGCCAAGCCGTTCGAGTGCCTGTGCGAGCTTGCGCGCGTCACCTGCGATCCCGCTCCACGTTGTGCGGGTTTCGCTGCCATCCGCCCAATAAGTCATGATTTCGCGGCCCGCATATTCGCGCGCGGCATGGTCGATCAGGCGCGGCACTCGCAGTTCGAAATCCTGCATGCCGCCCAAATTGGTGTTCGTCATCACCAGCATCCTCTGTCCTGCCGGTTGCCCCGGCCTATCCCACCAGCGCGAGCCGCCTGCCCTCTGCCGGGCCCAGCGTCACGTCGCGGACACCTTGCACAGCCTCAATCCGCGCCGCAAGCTCGGCGTCGAGCACAAAGTCCCGGCCCAGCACCAGCCGGGCAGTGCCGCCGCCCGTCAGTGCCGCGTCGAGCACCACTTCGCTGCGGCCGCCACGCGCGTCGTTGAGCAGTTCAGCAAGCCTCGAGACGCCCGCCGCATCGTCAGCGCACAACTCCATCACCAGCCGCACGCCCGTCGCCATCGCATCGAAAAGCCGCAGCCGCTTCACCGTGACGCGCGGCGCTTCCTCGCCTGCACGTCGGTCGAGCTCAACCTCGGCCAGCCCACATTGGCCGCGCGCGACCGCTTCCTCCAGGTCGGCGGCTGTATGATCGTCAAAACAGGTCGCGACAAACTGGCCGCTGGCGTCCGAGAGCGTCGCCATCAGATAGCGCCTGCCGGTTGTCGAGGTGCGCCACCGGACCCCCTCGACCAGCACCGCCATGCTCGCCCGCGCGCGCGCCCCTTCGGGAATGACGATCTCACCCAGATCGGCAAAGCGCGTCGCCCCGCGCGCGAGCTCGGCATAGCGATCGACCGGGTGGGCGGAGAAGTAAAAGCCGAAAGCTTCCTTTTCTTGCGCCATCCGCTCGGCAAGGCTCCACTGCGCACCAGCAGCCGGGGTCAGCGTGTCGCCCGCTTCCTCGGCTTCGCCGAACAGCCCGCCCTGCCCGCTCGCGCGCTGATCGTGGAGCCGCGCGGACACCGCCAGCATGGTCTCTGCCATGGCGAAAATCCCGGCGCGATTGGGATTGAGCGCGTCAAGCGCCCCCGCCGCTGCCAGCGTTTCCAACTGACGCTTGTTGAGCAGGCGCGGGTCAACGCGCCGCGCGACATCATCGAGCGAGGCAAACGCGCCGCCGCGCTCGCGCTCGATGACCAGGCGCTCCATTGCACCCTCCCCCACCGATTTGAGCGCGGCCAGCGCATAACGCACTGCCAGCCCGCCCTCAGCCTGCTCAACCGCGAATTCGGCCGCACTGGCATTGATGCACGGTGGCAACGCCTTCACGCCCAGCCGCCGCATATCATCGACAAACACGCCCAGCTTGTCGGTCAGCGCCATGTCGAAACACATCGACGCTGCGAAAAACTCATGCGGGTGATGCGCTTTCAACCACGCGGTCTGATAGGCGAGCAACGCATAGGCCGCCGCGTGCGATTTGTTGAAGCCATAGCCTGCGAATTTGTCGATCAAATCGAACAGCTCGTTCGCCTTGGCCGCACCAATCCCGTTCGCGGTCGCGCACCCCTTCACAAAGGTATCGCGCTGCGCGTCCATCTCCGCCTTGATCTTCTTGCCCATCGCGCGGCGCAGCAAATCGGCACCGCCAAGCGAAAAGCCCGCCAGTATCTGCGCGGCCTGCATTACTTGTTCCTGATAGACGAAAATGCCGTAGGTTTCGGCCAGGATCCCCTCCAGCAGCGGATGGGGATAGGTGATCGGCTCGGTCCCGTTCTTGCGGCGGCCAAAGCTGGGAATATTGTCCATCGGGCCGGGCCGGTAGAGCGAAACGAGCGCGATGATGTCGCCAAAGTTCGATGGCCGCACCGCCGAAAGCGTGCGCCGCATTCCTTCGGATTCGAGCTGAAACACGCCAACCGTCTCACCGCGCTGCAGCAGCCGGTAAACCGCCTCATCATCCCAGGAAAGCGCATCAAGATCGACCGAAATGCCCCGCTTGCCGAGCATTTCGACCGCTTTTTTTAGCACCGACAGCGTTTTCAGGCCCAGAAAGTCGAATTTCACCAGCCCCGCGCCCTCGACATATTTCATGTCGAACTGCGTGACGGGCATGTCGGATCGCGGATCGCGATACAGCGGCACCAGCTGATCGAGCGGGCGGTCGCCAATCACTACGCCGGCGGCATGGGTGGAGGAATGCCGCGGCAATCCCTCCAGCCGCATGGCAAGGTCGAGCAACCGCTTTACCTGTGGGTCAGCGCGATATTCGCTGGCCAGCTCGCTCACCCCGTTCAGCGCGCGTTCGAGCGTCCACGGATCGGTCGGATGATTGGGCACCAGCTTGGCCAGCCGGTCGACCTGCCCGTAGCTCATCTGCAGCACCCGGCCAGTATCCTTCAGCACCGCGCGCGCTTTCAGCCGCCCAAAGGTGATGATCTGCGCGACATGATCGGTGCCATATTTTTGCTGGACATAGCGGATCACCTGCTCACGCCGGGTTTCGCAGAAATCGATGTCGAAATCGGGCATCGACACGCGCTCGGGGTT
>DHHS01000175.1:3113-3826 GCA_002403415.1 Sphingomonas sp. UBA4766
TCGAACAGCAGGCCAAGCTTGATCGGATCAAGATCGGTAATCGTCAGCGCCCAAGCGACGACCGAGCCCGCGCCCGATCCGCGGCCCGGCCCGACCGGAATGTCATGTTCCTTTGCCCATTGGATGAAATCGGCAACGATCAGGAAATACCCCGGGAATTTCATCTTGATGATGACATCAAGCTCAAATTCCAGCCGTTCACGATAGGGCGCGGTCCAATCCTCGCCAGCGTCGGCCGGGACAGGATAGGCGAGTCCCTGCAGCGCGGCGATCTTGGCCAGCCGCTTGGTAAGGCCTGCACGGGCAGCGGCACGCAATGCCGCCGGTTCCGCATCGGCATCGGCCATCAGCGTGGGGAGAATGGGCTTGCGCTTCGGCGCCGCCACCGCGCAACGCTGCGCGACCAGCAGGGTATTCTCGATCGCTTCCGGCAAATCGGCGAACAGCATCCGCATGTCGGCGGCAGGCTTCATCCACGCATCGGGCACGCTGCGCGGGCGGTCCGCGCTTTCCAGATAGCTTGAGCTGGCAATGCACAGCATCGCGTCGTGCGCTTCGCCAAAATCCTGATCAGCAAAACAGCACGGATTGGTCGCGACAATCGGCAGGCCGCGATCATAGGCAAGATCGAGCAGCGCCGCTTCCGCCTGTCCTTCCACTTCATCCATCCGCCGGGAAAGTTCGATGAACAGCCGATCGGGGAACAAGGCGGC
>DHHS01000176.1:0-2874 GCA_002403415.1 Sphingomonas sp. UBA4766
GCGGGTCATTCCGCCTCGACCGCCTCGGCCTTGCCCTTTTTCTTGGGCTTTTTCGGCGCTGCCGCAATGATCTCGAACGCCAGTTCGCCGTCCTTCAGCTTGACGGTCACTTCGCCGCCATGGACCAGCTTGCCGAACAACAATTCTTCGGCCAGCGGCTGCTTGACCTTTTCCTGGATGAGCCGCCCCATGGGTCGCGCGCCGTAAAGCTTGTCATAGCCCTTTGTCGTCAGCCACGTTTTCGCCTCGTCATCGAGCGTGATGTGCACGCCGCGGTCGGCAAGTTGCAATTCAAGTTGCAGGATGAACTTCTCTACCACCCGCGCAACGACTTCGGTGGGCAGATAGCCGAACGGGACAATCGCATCCAAACGGTTGCGGAATTCGGGTGTGAACATTTTCTGCACCGCCTGCTCATCCTCGCCCTCGCGCGTGAGATTGCCAAAGCCGAGCGTCTCGCGCGCCATGTCGCTCGCGCCCGCATTGGTGGTCATGATGAGAATGACGTTGCGAAAATCGACCGTCTTGCCGTGCTGATCGGTCAAGCGGCCATTGTCCATCACCTGGAGCAGGATGTTGAACAGATCAGGATGCGCCTTTTCAATCTCGTCGAGTAACAGCACGCAGTGCGGCTGTTGATCGACCGCATCGGTTAGCAGCCCCCCCTGATCGAACCCGACATAGCCCGGGGGCGCACCGATTAGCCGGCTGACCGAATGGCGCTCCATATACTCGCTCATGTCAAAACGCTGGAGCGGAATGCCCATGATCGACGCAAGCTGGCGTGCAACTTCGGTCTTGCCGACTCCGGTCGGGCCGGTGAAAAGATAATTGCCGATCGGCTTTTCGGGATCACGAAGCCCTGCCCGGCTGAGCTTGATCGCGCTCGCCAGCTTTTCGATCGCCGCATTCTGGCCGAACACGACACGCTTCAGATCAGCCTCCAGCGTGGCCAGCGCCTTGGTATCGTCCTTCGATACCGATTTGGGCGGAATGCGCGCCATCGTCGCGATCACCGCCTCGATCTCCTTGGTGGTGATGGTGCGTTTGCGGCGGCTGGGCGGAACCAACATTTGCATCGCGCCAACTTCGTCAATCACGTCGATCGCCTTGTCGGGCAATTTACGGTCGTTGATATAGCGCGCCGACAGTTCGACGGCCGATTTGATCGCGTCGGGGGTGTATTTAACCTTGTGATGATCCTCAAACGCGCTGCGCAGACCCGCCAGAATCTTGATCGTATCCTCAATCGTCGGCTCGTTGACGTCGATCTTCTGGAACCGGCGCAGCAGTGCACGGTCCTTTTCAAAGTGATTGCGGAACTCCTTGTAGGTGGTCGACCCTATGCAGCGGATCGTGCCCCCCGACAGAGCCGGTTTGAGCAGGTTCGACGCGTCCATCGCCCCGCCGCTGGTCGCGCCCGCGCCGATGACCGTGTGGATTTCATCGATGAACAAGATCGCATCGGGCAGTTTTTCGAGTTCGCTGACCACTGCCTTCAGCCGTTCCTCAAAATCGCCGCGATAGCGCGTGCCCGCAAGCAGTGCGCCCATGTCGAGCGAATAGATGACAGCGGGTTTGAGCACTTCGGGCACATCGCCCTCGATAATCTTGCGCGCCAGCCCTTCGGCAATCGCGGTTTTGCCGACGCCGGGGTCGCCGACATAAAGCGGGTTGTTCTTGCTGCGGCGGCACAGGATCTGGACAGTGCGGTCGACCTCAGCCGAACGACCGATCAGCGGATCGACCTTGCCGCGCTTGGCCTTGTCATTCAAATTGACGGTGAATTGTTTCAGCGCGCTTTCGCTTTTACCCTTCTCGCTTGATTTAGCAGGCTTTTCTTCATCCGCACCCTTGGGAGTCGACGCCTCGGCCGGGGTGCCGCCCTTGCCGACGCCGTGGCTGATGAAGCTGACCGCGTCGAGGCGGCTCATATCCTGTTGCTGCAGGAAATAGACGGCATAGCTCTCTCGCTCGCTGAACAGTGCGACGAGCACATTGGCGCCGGTTACTTCGTCACGGCCCGATGACTGGACGTGAAGGATAGCGCGCTGGACCACGCGCTGAAACCCGCTGGTCGGCGACGGATCGGTCGCTTGCGCGACTTTGAGCGCGTCAAGCTCGGTGTCAAGGTAATGCGCAACGGTGCGCTTCAATTCGGCCAGATCGACGCCGCATGCGGTCATCACTTTCGACGCATGTTCATCATCGACCAGCGCGAGCAGCAAATGCTCAAGCGTTGCATATTCGTGCCGCCGGGTGGACGCGGCCTCAAGCGCCTTGTGCAGCGTCGTCTCTAGCGCAGAAGCAAAGGAAGGCATCAGATCACTCCTTGGGGCCGCAAGCGAAAAAGCGGCCGGACCACCGCTATGTTGGAAACCATGATACGCGCATCAAGCACTTGAAATTCAGTTTTGGCGCCACACCGCTTTGGCGCCTGCTGCGTCACCGGCGAAACAATTGGTCGGCGCTGGCGCGGTGGCTTACCGACCGGGCCTTTTGCGCCTGAGTCCGCGCAATTTCAGCTTCCAGCACCGCGACGCGCGCGTCAAGCTCGGCCACCGACAGCGGGTCAAGGTCTTGCCGCGTGAGCGCCGCCAGCGGATCACCCGCACGGCGCGGGAGATTCTCGTCCAAATCCATAACGTCCAGCGTTGACCGGGCGCGCGGCGCTGTCAATAAGGTCGCAGGGGCATTTTTTTGAACAAGGGGGCCGCACGATGGCTGTACTTCCCGCAACGATGCGGGCCGTCGATCCGGTGACGCCGTGCGCAGCAGGCGCGCTGCTGGTGGTTGAACGGCCAGTGCCCGTGGCTGGCCCCGGCGAAGTGTTGATCCGAGTTGCCGCTGCGGGCGTCAACCGTCCCGATGTGC
>DHHS01000176.1:3176-3302 GCA_002403415.1 Sphingomonas sp. UBA4766
CCGATGTGCTGCAACGCATGGGACAATATCCGATGCCACCGGGTGCACCTTCGATCCTGGGCCTTGAAGTCGCCGGCGAAATTGTCGCGTTGGGCAGCGGCATTGAGCCCGACCTGATCGGCCAGC
>DHHS01000176.1:3597-3780 GCA_002403415.1 Sphingomonas sp. UBA4766
GAGCCCGACCTGATCGGCCAGCCGGTCTGCGCGCTGCTCGGCGGCGGCGGCTATGCGGAATATGTCGCAGTGGCCGCAGGTCAATGTCTGCCCGTGCCAGAGGCGCTGACGATGGTGGAGGCAGCCGCCATCCCTGAAACCCTGTTCACGGTGTGGACCAATTTGTTCGAGCGCGCCTATGCG
>DHHS01000178.1 GCA_002403415.1 Sphingomonas sp. UBA4766
CATGCGTCTGAACAGGACAAGGCGCTGATCTGCCCGGCGGCTCAAGGGTCAGAGGCCGCCTGGGCGGGGCGCGGCGGCGTGGTGGCCGCGCCCGATTTGCTTACCCTCATCAATCATTTGAAGGGGCATGGCTTGCTCGCGGCCCCTACGCCGGGGGAGGCCGATCCCCCCGGCCACGGCCCGGATTTGCGCCAAGTGCGCGGCCAGGAAACCGCCAAGCGCGCGCTCGAAATTGCAGCAGCGGGCGGCCACAATCTGTTGATGGTGGGCCCGCCGGGGGCGGGTAAGTCCTTGCTGGCGTCGTGCCTGCCCGGCATCCTTCCGCCGCTCGATTCGGCCGAAGCGCTCGAAGTGTCGATGGTCGCCAGCGTCGCCGGGGTGATGCAGCAGGGGCGGCTGACCCGCACGCGCCCGTTTCGCAGCCCGCACCACTCCGCCTCGATGGCGGCGCTGACCGGCGGCGGCTTGCGCGTGAAGCCGGGTGAGGTCAGCCTCGCGCATCTGGGCGTGCTCTTCCTCGACGAACTGCCCGAATTTCAGCGCGCGGTGCTCGATTCGCTGCGCCAGCCGCTGGAGACGGGGACGGTCAGCGTCGCACGCGCCAATGCGCATGTGACTTTCCCCGCGCGGGTGCAGTTGGTCGCGGCGATGAACCCGTGCCGCTGCGGGCACCTTGGCGATCCGGCACTTGCCTGCTCGCGCGCGCCGCGCTGCGCGGCGGATTATCAGGCGAAGATTTCCGGTCCGCTGCTCGATCGGATCGACTTGCATGTCGAGGTGCAGGCGGTGAGCGCCGCCGATCTGATGTTGCCGCCACCGGCCGAGGGATCAGCCGAAGTCGCCGCGCGCGTAGCCGCGGCGCGGGGCGTCCAGCGCGCGCGCTATGTGGATCATGCAGCGCGCACCAATGCCGAGGCCGACGGGCCGCTGCTCGACGATCACGCGATCCCGGACGAGGCTGGACGCAAGCTGCTCGCGCAAGCGGCGGAGGCGATGCGGCTGTCGGCGCGGGGCTATACCCGCATCCTGCGCGTCGCGCGCACTATCGCCGATTTGAGCGGCAGCGCGGGCGTTGGGCGGATTCATGTGGCCGAAGCGCTGAGCTATCGCCGACAGGCACCACGCGCGTAAACCGGCTTGCCCGGCGCGCGCGGCTCCGCTAGCCAGAGCCGAATCGCGGGCGTGGTGGAATTGGTAGACGCGCCGGACTCAAAATCCGGTTCCGAGAGGAGTGTGGGTTCGATTCCCACCGCCCGCACCATGGTTAGACTGTATTCCACGCAAGCGGAATTAAAGCTAACCCCGTCGCGGCAGCGTGATCGTTGCGTCCAGCCCGCCGCCCGCCCGGTTCGCAAGGCTGATCTCGCCGCCCGCCTCGCGCACGATGGCGCGTGCGAGCGCCAGCCCTAGGCCCGCGCCGCCGGTATCGCGGTTGCGCGACGTCTCCAGCCGGGTGAAGGCATCGAACACCGCGTCGAGCTTGTCGGGCGGGATCCCCGGTCCCTGATCGGCGACGATGATCGCCACCGCCTCCTTGGTCACGTCCAGTCGCACATCGGCGCTGCCGCCATATTTTACTGCATTCTCAATCAGATTGCGCACTGCCCGTCGCATGAGCGAAGGTCGCGCTGACAACTTCACCCGGTCCGCACCGGCAAAAGTCACCGGGCTGCCGATGGCAACAAAATCGTCCACCACGGCGTCGACGAGGGCGGCCATGTCCACCGCCGTCATCGGCTCGCTCGGTCGCCCCAACCGCGCGAGCGACAGGATGTCGTCGAGCGTGCGGTTCATCTCTGCAATCGTGTCGGCCATGCGCGCGCGATCCTCGTTATCCTCGACCGATTCGATCCGCACCCGCAGCGCGGCCAGCGGTGTGCGCAGATCATGACCGATTGCGCCGAGCATCCGGTCCTTTTCCTCCAGCATCGCCGAGACGCGCAGCCGTAGTTGATTGAACGCTGCAATCACCGCGCGCACGTCATGGGGGCCGCGCTCGTCAAGCGGAGGGGCGGTATCGCCCGGGCGAAAGCGGCGCGCAGCGACGGTCAGCGCCTGCAACGGCTGCGAAATGCGCCGTGCCGCCCACAGCATGGGCAGCAGCACGATGACATAGAGCACGATCGTCTGCCCGATCAGCGTAGCGATCAGCGCGCGGTCCGAGCGGGGGAGCGGCAAGCGCTGCACCAGCCAGCCACCACCCGCGCCGCGCTCCACCGCCAGCACCAATTCGGTGCCGACGCGGCGCAGTCTTGCCGCCTGACGCGCGCTCATAAGGCGCAGTCGGGGGTCGTCGGGGGCTATGGCTTCGGTCGCAGATGTGATGGCGCCCGCCCCAATGCCAAGCTCGGTCAGCTCACGACGCAGCGCCGATTCCACATCGCTGCGCCGGGTGGCGGTGTCGCCGATGGGATCATCGGCCTGCAATTGCACGCGCCCGCGAAGGATGATCGGCTGGCGAAAGCGCCCCGTGGCGATCCGGTCCTCGGCATCGGCAATCCGCGTGGCGGCGGGGCCAACAATCGCTTGCAATCTTGTCTGGCGACGCGCCTCAAAGATGACGGCAAAATTGATCGCCTGCGCTGCGAACAGTGCCAGCGCGACGAGCATCGCCAATTGCCCCGCAAGGCTGCGCGGCCAAACCCGCAGCGCCGATGTCACCGGGCCACAACCGGGTCACACGGCCGGGTCACAGGCGGGTCACTTCGGCAGCAAGCGTATAGCCACCGCCCCACACGGTCTTGATAATTTCGGGCGTTTTTGAGTCAGCCTCGATCTTGCGGCGTAACCGGCTGACCTGGTTGTCGATCGCGCGGTCAAAAGCGGCGGCCTCGCGGCCATGGGTGAGGTCGAGCAACTGGTCGCGCGTTAACACCTGGCGCGGGCGTTTAACCAGTGTCAGCAACAGGTTATATTCACCAGTTGACAACGGCACTGAAACACCATCGCGGCCAACCAGCGCGCGCTCGCCCGTCTTTAGCACCCAGCCCGCAAAGCCATAAGCATGGGCATCGGGTGGATTGATCCGCGCGCCGCCGGTCGCGATGCGGCGCAGCACGACGCGCACGCGGGTCGCCAGCTCACGCGGAGAAAACGGCTTCACAACATAGTCATCGGCGCCCATTTCCAGCCCCACGATCCGGTCGGTCTCTTCGCTGCGCGCAGTGAGCAGAATGACGGGCAAATCGCTTGTCGCGCGGATGTGGCGTGTCAGGCTAAGCCCATCCTCGCCCGGCATCATGATGTCGAGAATGGCGAGGTCAATCGCATAGGCCGAAAGGCGCGTCCGCGCGCTTTCCGAATCGCCTGCTTGGGTCACGCGAAAGCCCTGTTTCGTCAAAAACTGCGCCAACGGCTCGCGGATCGAGCGCTCGTCATCGACAAGCAGCAAGTGAGGCACGGTCTTCATGGGCGCATCTAGCATGGGATTGGCCGTTGATTGAAGCGAGCGCCGGGCGGACAGGGAGGGAACATGTCCGCCCGGCTACCGGAAGCAGGGGGGCTCCGGTATCGAAAGTGGCGGACCGACTATTGCGGCTGGTTTTCCGCTTCGTTCGGATTGGGTCGCAGCCCGCCAAACCGTCTGCCGCCAAAGCGGGCGCGCAGTTGATCCATCTCTGCTTTGTCGACGACGCCGTCATTGTTGGCGTCAAGGCGGCCAAAGGGCATTGTGTATTCAGCGCGGCTGATCTTGCCATCGCCGTCGCGGTCGAGCCGCGCCAGC
>DHHS01000203.1 GCA_002403415.1 Sphingomonas sp. UBA4766
GCAAAAGCCGCGGCGTCTCGCCCGTCGACACAATCGTCGATTCGAGCCCTTGCGCAGAGGGGCCGTCGTCGATCACCAGCGGGATACGACCGCCAAGGCTCATCAACACATGGTTGGCGCGGGTCGGGCTGATCGCGCCACTTGCATTGGCGGAGGGTGCGGCAAGCGGCTTGCCTGATGCCTTGATGAGCCCCCGGATCGCCGGATGGGCGGGCACGCGAATCGCAACTGTCGGCAAGCCCGCCGTCACCAGCGAAGCAATGCCCGCCCCGGCGCGAAGGGGCAGCACCAGCGTGAGCGGCCCCGGCCAAAAGGCGCTCGCCAGCGCGCGCGCGGCCGCATCGAAAACCGCCAGCGTTTCGGCGGCGGCCAGGCTGGCGACATGGACGATCAGCGGATTAAAGCTCGGGCGCCCCTTGGCCGCGTAAATCGCCGCCACGGCCTTTGCATTGGTTGCGTCGGCGGCAAGCCCGTAAACCGTCTCGGTCGCGATCGCCACGGGTTCGCCACGGGCAATGCAGGCGGCCCCTTCCGCCAAGGCGGCAGGTCCAAAGGGCAGGCATCGGGTCGCAAAGTCATTTGGTACGGCCACAACGTCTCGCTATAACGCTGAGACGATTTCGACAAGAGAGGACCGCAATGCCTTTTACTGCCGCCACCGCCGATCAGCGCTTTGTCCTCGATCATGTCGTCCGCGTCCGCGAGCTTGCGGCAAGCGACCGCTTTGCGGCGGCCTCCGACGACGTGGTCGATGCGGTGTTGGAGGGGGCGGGCGCCTTTGCCGAAGGGGAATGGGCGCCGCTCAGCCGGGTCGGTGATACGGTCGGCGCGAAATGGACGCCCAACGGCGTGGTGATGCCCGCCGGCTTCGCCGCTGCCTATCAGGCCTATGTGGAGGGCGGCTGGGGCACGATTGGCGTGGGCGAGGCGCATGGCGGTCAGGGCCTGCCTTTCATCATCCAGACGGCGGTGCTGGAGACGCTGGGGGCCGCCAATATGGGCTTTGCGCTGTGCCCGACGCTGACCGTCGGCGCGATCGAGGCTTTGTCGCATCATGGCAGCCCCGAGCAGCAGGCGCGCTACCTTCCCCATCTGGCGACGGGCGCGTGGACGGGCACCATGAACCTCACCGAACCGCAGGCGGGCAGCGATGTGGGGGCAGTGCGCAGCAAGGCGGAGCCGCGCGGTGACGGCACCTGGTCGATCACGGGGCAGAAAATCTACATCTCGTTCGGCGATCATGACATGGCCGAAAATATCGTCCACCTGGTGCTGGCGCGCACCCCCGACGCACCGCCGGGGACCAAGGGGCTGTCGTTGTTCCTGGTGCCGAAATACCGGCTCGACGCCGAGGGGCGGCCCGGCGTGCTCAACGATGTTCGGGTGGTGTCGATCGAGCATAAGCTGGGGCTGCATGCGTCGCCCACTTGTGTTCTGAGCTTTGGTGACAATGGCGATTGCGTGGGCGAGCTGATCGGCCCCGAACTGGGCGGGATGCGCGGCATGTTCACGATGATGAACAATGCGCGGCTGAATGTCGGCTTGCAGGGCGTGCAGATTGCCGAGCGCGCAACGCAGCATGCGGTCGCCTATGCCCGCGAACGGATGCAGAGCGCGCGTCCCGGCAGCGGCGGCGCGCCCGTCGCGATTATCGAACATCCCGATGTGCGCCGCATGCTGATGCGGATGAAGGCGCAGACGCAGGCCGCGCGGGCGCTGGTCTATCTGGCTGCGGGGCAGGTTGACCGGGCGACACTCGGGGAGGCAGGGGCACAGGCGCGGCTCGACCTCTTGACCCCGCTTGCGAAAGCGCATGGCACCGACATTGGCTGCGAAGTATCGTCGCTGGCCATCCAGATTCACGGCGGCATGGGCTATGTCGAGGAAACCGGTGTCGCCCAGTTTTTCCGCGATGCTCGCATCACCCCGATTTATGAGGGCACCAACGGTATTCAGGCCGCCGACCTCGTCGGGCGCAAGCTGAGCATGGGCAGCGACGGGGTTGGGGGCGGCGTGATGTTCGGCCTGATCGCCGACATGCGGGCGGATGCGCGCGACGCTGGCCTGCGCGCGTTGATCGATGCGTGTGAGGTGGTAGCGCGGCGCTTGTTGGGCGTCGATGCCGATGACCGGCTGGCGGCGAGCTATCCGTTCCTGACGATGCTTGCGACGGCGGTGTGCGGCTGGCTGATGGAAGCGCAGGGTCGTGCCGCCGCCGCTACCGCGGGCGACCCCGCGTTCCTTCACATGAAGCGCGCGGTCGCTGACTTTTACGTGACGCAAATCGTGCCGGAGGCAATGGGGTTGAAGGCCGCCGCGATGGCGCCCGCTGCCCCGCTCTACGCGCTGTCGCCAGAGGCATTTGCCGCTTGACCGACTGGTCGTGGACCCCGCCTGCCGATAGCGGGATTCGCGTTCGGATGCAGGGGGTCAATGGCGTCGCGCTGGAACTGGCGGAACTTGACGCGGCGGACGGCGGTACCGACCGGCTGGCGCTGTGCCTTCACGGTTTTCCGGAGCTGAACTTTAGCTGGCGCTATCAGATGCCGGTGTTGAGTGCGGCCGGATGGCGGGTCTGGGCGCCCAACATGCGCGGCTATGGCGCAAGCGACAAGCCGCTGGGCGTCAACGCTTACCGGCTCGACACGCTGATCGCCGATGTGGCCGCGCTCATCGACGCAAGCGGCGCGCGCGACGTGATGCTTGTCGCGCATGACTGGGGGGCGATTGTCGCCTGGCACTTCGCGATCAGGCGACTGCGCCCGCTTACACGCCTTGTCATCATGAATGTGCCGCACCCGATGGTGGCGCGGCGCGAGGGGCGGCGATGGCGGCAAATCCGGCGGAGCTGGTATATTTTCCTGTTCCAATTGCCCTGGGTGCCCGAATTTGGGCTGGCGCAGGCACATGCGCGGCGGATTGGCAAGGCGTTTACCGGGATGGCGGTCGACAAATCGCGATTTCCGCCTGAAGTGACCGACATTTACCGGGCAGCGGCGTCGCGCCGCGGCGCGCTGACAGCAATGGTGAATTACTACCGCGCGCTGCTGCGCACCCCCGATTACGGCGCGATTGGCGATGGCTGTATCGACACGCCGACGCTGATGATCTGGGGCCTGGAAGATACCGCACTGGGTCCGTGGTGTGCGGATGGGACCGAGGAATGGGTACCGGGGATTGAGGTCCACCGCCTGCCCGGGGTGTCGCATTGGGTGCAACAGGAAGCGCCGGAGCGGGTGAACGCGATTATGGCGGACTGGCTGGCACGCCCCGTCTGATCGCGGCGCTGGCGCTAGAGCGCCATATCCTCAAGCAATTCGGACGGATCCAGCCCCAGCAGGTCGATCTGCGCGCGCACTTTGGGCCAGATATTGGTGATGAAATGCGCGCGTTCGGTCATCCGCAGCTTTTCGGCCGCCCCCGGCAGCACGAACATGCCGACGCCGCGCCGCACCTCGACATAGCCATCGTCCTGAAACCGCTGATATGCCTTCGCAACGGTGAGGGGATTGGCACCATGCTCAGCGGCGAGCGCACGGACCGAGGGCAGTTGATCGCCGGCCGAAAATTCGCCGCGCAACACCGCCTCAGCGATATACTGGCGCAAGCGGATGTAAACCGGGCTGTCTTCGCTATTCAGGGCCGTCATGCTGCTTTAATACACCAAATGCACGCCGGGTCCACCCCCCTTTAGGGATGCTTTCCGTCCCAGTGCGAGACCCGATCGTCACGTGGCGGCCGGGCGCGGTCCTCCAGCGGTTGACCGGGCGAACCGATGAAGATGAACCCGGCGATCCGCTCTGGCGCGCTTCCAAAGGCATCCCGCACCGCGTCTGAATACGCCGCCCAGCCGGTCAGCCACCCCGCGACATAGCCCGACGCGTGCGCGGCATGGATCAGGTTCATGCACGCAGCGCCCGCGGACAATTCCTGTTCCCAGACAGGGATATGGCTTTCGACGCGCGGCGATGAGAGGGCGACGACCAGCGCTGGGGCCTGATGCGCAAAGCTGTCGAGCGCCTCAATCTCCAGCCGCGCGGCCTGCGGTCGTTCGGCGCGATAGGCCGTGGTGATAACCGCTGCCAGCGCCGTGCGTTGTTCCGTTCCCACAATCACAAAGCGCCACGGGGCCAGCTTGCCATGATCGGGGGTGCGCAGCGCGATGTCGAGGATCGCGGAAAGCGCTGCGTCATCGGGGCCGGGTGCGACCATGTCGCGCGGGCGGCCCGAACGGCGCGTGGCGAGCAGCGAAAGCGGGGAGGAACGGTCGTTCAGCATCGCCCGTGCTCTAGCCGCGAATTCCGGCCATTTACAGCCCCGCTTTTACCGTTAGTGTCGCGCGCTTGACCAGCGCGCAGCAAGAATGGGCGCAATCGGAAATCGAGTTGAGGGGAGCGTATTCATGACCGACACCAGCATCGGCATTGGCGCCGCCAATCCGGGCGCGCCGCAGGGCAAGGCGGCGGGCAAGACCTGGTTCGGGCACCCGATCCAGCTTGCGCGGCTGTTCACCACCGAAGCGATGGAACGCTTTGGCTATTACGGCATGCGCGCGCTGCTCACGCTGTATCTGGCGCAGCATTTCCTGTTCAGCGACACGACGACGACGGGCATTTATGGCGGCTTTACCGCGCTGGTTTACCTGACGCCGCTGATCGGCGGGCTGATGGCGGATCGCTTCCTGGGGTCGAAGCGGTCGGTCAAGTTTGGCGCGATTTTGATGTCGATCGGCTATCTTACGCTGTGTTTCGGCGGCCAGCCCGCCAAGCCGTTCGCGATGATCGACGGTCAGCGCTATGAAGTCACCGTGCGCGGCGCGGGTGAGGCGCGGCAGCAATTTGTGACCGATGCCGGCCGCGAGTTGAAGATCCGCGGCAATGACGACAAATCGGTGTCGCTGGTCGATGCGACCGGTGCCGAGGCGCGGCGCGTTGCCCCCGGCAAGTTCGAGGCGGGCGGCGAGCGCGCGCCGTTGTCGGTGTTTCTGCTGCTTATCGGCCTCGCGATGGTCACGATCGGCAATGGCTTTTTCAAACCCAATATCTCGACGATGGTCGGCGCGCTCTATGAACAGGGTGACCGCCGCCGCGATGCGGGCTTCACCATTTTTTACATGGGCATCAATCTGGGCTCGCTGTTTTCACAGATTATGTGCCCGATCCTGGCGGTCGGCATGTTTGGCTGGGGCGGGCTCGGCTGGTGGGCGGGTTTTGCGTTGGCGGCGGCGGGCATGGTGGTGTCGTGGCTGTTGATCCAGTTTGACGGCGGGCGGCTTGACGGGATTGGCGACCGCCC
>DHHS01000173.1 GCA_002403415.1 Sphingomonas sp. UBA4766
ACCGGCCAGCTTTACGGCTCGGTCGCGGTGCGCGATTTGGTCGAGGCGCTGAACGCCGATGGCCACAAGGTAACGAAGGCGCAAGTCGTGCTCGACCGCCCGATCAAGACGATCGGGATGAGCGATGTGCGCATCGCGCTCCACCCCGAAGTCGCCGTCACGATCAAGGTGAACGTCGCGCGCAGCCCTGAAGAAGCCGAAATGCAGGCCAAGGGCGTCAACGTGATGGAGGCGATGTTCGAAAAGGACGAAGCCGGCTTTACCGAAGATTACGACCCCAATGCCGAACCGGGCGAAATCGCCACGCAGGCAGCGGTTGAGGAAACCCCGGCGGCGGGCTGAGCGTTCGATCGGCTGTGAACCCGCAAAAGGGCCGCCCGTGCGATCGTGCCGGGCGGCCCTTTTTTGGTCGGCGCAGTGCCGCTACTTGCGCCCGAACAGCTTTTCGATATCGCCATGCGCGAGCTTGATCCAGGTCGGACGGCCATGGTTGCACTGACCAGAATGGGGCGTCACCTCCATCTCGCGCAGCAGCGCGTTCATTTCCGCGACCGACAGCACCCGCCCGGCGCGCACCGATCCATGGCACGCCATGGTGGCAGCGACATGATCGAGCCGCTCGCGCAAGCTTAACGCTTCATCATAGGCGGCCAGCTCGTCCGCCACGTCGGTGACAAGGCCGATGACATCGCTTTGCCCCAGCAGCGCCGGCGCCGCGCGCACCAGCACGGCGCGCGTACCAAAACGCTCCAGCTCCAGCCCGAGCTCGGCCAGTTCGGTCCCCCGCGCCTCCAGCCGGTCACACGCCGCCTCGTCCAGCTCGACCACTTCGGGGAGCAGTAGAGCCTGCCGCGCGACCCCGGCGCCCGCCGCCAGCGCGCGCCGCATCCGTTCGAGCACCAGCCGTTCATGCGCGGCGTGCTGATCGACAATCACCAGCCCATCGGCAGCCTCCGCGACGATATAGGTCCGCGCGACTTGGCCCCGCGCCACCCCCAACGGATGCGCTATCCGTTCGGGCAAGGGCGCTTCAGCCACTTCGGCGCGGGCAAGCGGTGGCGGCGTGACGAAGCCGGGCCGCCGGTCGTTCAGCGCGCTACGCTGGGCGACGGCCCCTTGCCCCCAGATATCGGCTTGCATTGGTGGCGCGGAGGCAGTGACCTCGCGCGTCCAGGCGGCCATCGCGGCAGGATCGGGCCGGGGAGCACTGCGATGCCCCGCGCCATCCAAGGCATGGCGCAAGCCGCTGACGATCAGCCCGCGCACGAGCGCCGGATCGCGAAACCGCACTTCGGTTTTGGCGGGGTGGACATTCACATCGACCTGATCGCCCGGCACCTCCAGAAACAGCGCGACGACCGCGTGCCGGTCACGCGCCAGCATTTCGGCATAGGCACCGCGCACCGCGCCCACCAGCAGCCGGTCCTTCACTGGGCGTCCATTGACGAACAGATATTGGTGATCCGCAACGCCACGGTTGAACGTCGGCAAGCCCGCCACCCCGCCCAGGACGATGCCCTCACGCGCAAAGTCGATCGCGACGCTATTGTCGACGAGCGTCCGGTCGGTCAGCGCGGCCACCCGGCCGGGGCGGTCGGTGTCGGCCTGCACGCGCAACGCAACGCGACCGTCATGGCTCAGCTCAAACGCGATGTCGGGCCGCGCCATCGCCAGCCGTCGCACCACATCGAGACAGGCGGCATATTCGCTGCGCGCAGTGCGCAGGAATTTGCGTCGTGCCGGGACAGTCGCGAACAACCGCTCCACCCGCACGCGCGTGCCCGGCGGCAACGCAGCCGGCCCCTGTCCCGCAAACACGCCATTATCGACTACGCGCCGCCAGCCATCGGCACCGCGTACCCGGCTTTCAAGCGTCAGCCGCGCGACGCTTGCGATGGAGGGGAGCGCCTCGCCGCGAAAGCCCAGCGTCTCGACCCCTTCGATTGCGCCGTCATTCAACAGCTTATCGGGCAGTTTTGACGTCGCGTGCCGCTCTAGCGCCAGCGCCATGTCGTCGGGAGTCATGCCAATCCCGTCATCCACGACTTCGATCAGGTCGGTCCCGCCCGCTGACAATGTGACCGCAATGCGCGTCGCTCCTGCGTCGATCGCGTTTTCGACAAGCTCCTTCAGCGCACTGGCGGGCCGTTCCACCACTTCGCCGGCGGCGATTCGATTGACGACCTGTTCGGGCAGACGACGTATTGACATGGCTGATTCTCTAGCCCAAGCGACGGCTTTCCGCGACCCGAATAGCAGCGATGCCTAGGCTGCGTGCCTAAGAGTTTGCGGCAGGATACCGGAGCAAGCATGCAGAGCCCCGCCAGGCATGGCGGGCAGGAATTTTGACAGGATCATTGATGGTGTTCTCGCGGTTTTTCAACTTTATGTCGCATGACATGGCGATCGACCTCGGCACGGCGAATACCGTCGTGTATCTGCGCGGGCGCGGTATTGTGCTCAATGAACCCTCCGTCGTCGCGATCGAGACGATCAACGGGCAAAAGCGCGTGAAAGCGGTGGGCGACGATGCCAAGCTGATGATGGGTAAGACCCCGGACAGCATCCAGGCAATCCGGCCCTTACGCGACGGGGTCATCGCCGACATTGATGTCGCCGAAGAAATGATCAAACATTTCATCCGCAAGGTGCACGGCAAGCAACGCTTCATGCGGCCGCAAATCGTGATCTGCGTACCTTCGGGATCGACCAGCGTCGAGCGCCGTGCGATTCGCGATGCTGCGCAAAATGCAGGCGCGAGCCAAGTTTGGCTGATCGAGGAGCCAATGGCCGCCGCCATCGGCGCCGATATGCCGGTCACCGAGCCGATCGGCAGCATGGTAGTCGATATCGGCGGCGGAACAACCGAAGTCGCCGTCCTCTCGCTCCGGGGGCTTGCCTATACCACTTCGGTGCGGGTCGGCGGGGACAAGATGGACGAAGCGATTGTCTCCTATGTCCGACGCAATCATAATCTGCTGATCGGAGAATCGACTGCGGAGCGCATCAAGCAGGAAGTCGGCGTCGCCAAGGCCCCCATCGATGGTATTGGAGTCACCATCCACATCAAGGGCCGCGATCTGGTCAACGGTGTGCCCAAGGAGATCCAGATCAACCAGGGCCAGATCGCCGAAGCGCTGTCCGAACCCGTCGGCACGATCGTTGAGGGAGTGCGGATCGCACTTGAAAATACCGCGCCCGAACTTGCCGCCGATATCGTCGATCAGGGGATTGTGCTGACCGGCGGTGGCGCATTGTTGACCGGCATTGACGAAGTGCTCCGCGATGAAACCGGCCTGCCGGTGATGATTGCGGATGATCCGTTGACGTGCGTTGCCATTGGCACGGGCCGCGCGCTGGAAGATCCGATCTTCCGCGGCGTGCTGCACAGCGCCTAACGCCGGGCCGGAGCGCAAGGTGGACTCGCGGCCGCGTCGACCGGGATATTCGCGGCGGGCGCAATATGGCCTTTTCGCAACTTATGTATTTACGGTTGCTGGGGTGCTTGTTGTGGCGATTTTGGTAATGCTCTCGCGGTTTGACCCGCTGACCTTCGGGTCGTTGCGAACAGCGGCGGCAGAGGTGACAACGCCCGTGTCCTCTGGATTGGCGTGGGTGAGCCGCAACATCCGCATGATCCCCCAGGGCGTCGGCGATTACTTCATGGTGAAGGAGCGCAACACTGCGCTTCGCGATCAACTTGCGGCGCAGCATCGATCAATCGTCGAAGCGCGCGGTGTGATGAACGAAAATCGCCGCCTGCGCGCGCTGCTCGGCTTGCGGCAACGGAGCACAGCACCGATCGTGACGGCGCATCTCGTCAGTTCAAGCGCGTCCAGCACGCGGCGTTATGCCGTACTTGATGCGGGGTCCCGACACGGCGTTGCCGTGGGACAGCCCGTGCGCGGTCCGGACGGGTTGGTCGGCCGGGTGCTCGAGGTTGGCTTCCACAACGCGCGCGTACTGCTTATTACCGACCCAGAGAGCCTTGTGCCCGTCCGACGCGCGGGCGATGGCTTGCCCGCGATTGCTGCGGGACGCGGCGACGGCTTGCTCGATATTCGTGCGGTTGCCGCAGGAAGCGCCGTCATTCGGCAAGGTGATTTGTTCGTGACTTCTGGCATTGGCGGCATTTTTCCGCCCAATATTCCGGTTGCAACCGCTGCTCGATCGGGGCGCGATGTCGCACGCGGTCGCGCGAGCGCCCATCCGGACACGTTTGACTTTGCCATTGTCGAGGCACCCTTCGTGCCCGCCGCCACGAATCCTGGCGAGCCGCTACGCTGATGCATCCGCCGCGTGGCCCCTTTGATCCGATCCCGTTGCCCCTGCGCGCACGACTGGTGCCAGCGGCCAGCATCGTTGCGGCGTCTTTGCTGACCCTTTGGCCGGTCATCGTGGAGTTTCCGATGCTGCCCCCGATCGGGTTGATGATGCTGCTCGGCTGGCGCTTGCTTCAGCCCGACGCACTGCCCATCTGGGCGCCGCTCCCGCTAGGGCTCGTCGATGATCTGTTGAGCGGTCAACCCTTTGGCAGTGCGATGCTGTTTTGGACGATCAGCTTCATCGCAATCGACAGTATCGATCAGCGGCTGATCGCGCGCGATTTTTGGCAGGACTGGCTGTTGGCATCAGCAACGATTGGTAGCTATCTGTTGTTCAGTCGGTTGATAGCAACCCGGCTTGACGCCCATGTTGACATGATTTTGCTGGTGCAGATTATTGTCTCGGCCATGCTATATCCGGTTGTCGCGCAATTCATCGGCGCGCTCAACCGCAGGCGCACAGCTTTATGAACCGCCAAAGCAAGATCGCGACAGAGGCGCACCAGACTTTCAGCTTTGGTCGGCGCGCCTTTGCGCTCGGTGCCGCTCAAATCGGCGTTGGGGCGCTGCTGGCAGGGCGAATGGCGTGGCTATCCATTGCCGAAAACCGCCATTATGAAACGCTTGCTGAGAGCAACCGCGTCAATTTGACATTGGTGCCGCCGCGCCGCGGCTGGATCATCGACCGCAATAATGTCCCGATAGCCAATAATCGCACCGACTTTCGCGTCGACGTGATCCCCGACCGGCTGCAAGACAAGGAAGCCGTGCTCGCCCGCCTGGCCGATCTGCTCCGCCTGACGCCCGAGCAAATGGCGCGCATTCGGCTCGACCTGAAGCATGCCGCCGGCTTTCAACCCGTGCAGGTCGCCGACAATCTGGACTGGGAACGATTTGCTGCCGTCAACGTGCGCCTCCCGGAGTTACCTGGTGTGGCGCCGACGCAGGGCTTTGCCCGCTATTACCCGGCAGGCCCGGCGGTTGCGCACCTGACCGGTTATGTCGGGAGCGCGTCGGCCGAACAATATCGCGAGACCAAGGATCAATTGCTGGTCACCCCCGGCTTCAAAATCGGCAAGGACGGCCTTGAAAAGGCACTGGAGGCCGATTTGCGCGGCACGGCGGGTGCCAAGCGCGTTGAGGTGACCGCACATGGCAAGCTGGTACGCGAACTGGCGACCCGCGTCGATACACCGGGCAAGCCGACGCGGCTGACGATTGACGCCGGGCTTCAGGAATATGCCGCGCGGCGGCTGGGCACCAATTCGGGCTCGGCGGTGGTGATGGATTGTCATACCGGCGAATTGCTCGCGATGGTGTCGATGCCCGCTTATGATCCCAACAGCTTTGCCGACGGGATCAGCCATTTGGAGTGGCAGATGTTGTCCGCGGACGACCATGTCCCGCTGATGAACAAGACGCTGCAAGGGCTGTATCCGCCGGGTTCGACGGTGAAGCCGATGAACGCGCTCGCCCTGTTGGCGGCGGGCGTTGACCCCGAAGCGCATGTCAATTGCGCCGGTGCGCTGCGCGTTGGCAGCGGGCTGTTCCATTGCCACAAGCGGCGCGGGCACGGCGCGGTCAATCTGAAGCGCGCGGTCGTGCAAAGCTGCGATATTTACTTCTACGAAATGGCTCGGCGCCTGGGCTATGACCGGATTGCGCCGGTGGCACGCGCGCTCGGACTGGGGCAGA
>DHHS01000049.1:0-1038 GCA_002403415.1 Sphingomonas sp. UBA4766
CACCGCCTGCCCCGCCGCCGGAAGCGCCCGCCGGGCTGGCCTCGCCCGTGGCATCCGCGCCGTCCCCCGCCACCGCCCGCACACTTGCCGATCCCGAAATCCCGGCCGGCACCGAAATGGTCAAGACGACCGTGCGCGAGGCTTTGCGCGATGCGATGGCAGAGGAAATGCGCCGCGATTCCCGCGTATTCGTGATGGGCGAGGAAGTCGCGCAATATCAGGGCGCGTACAAAGTCACACAAGGGTTGCTCGACGAATTTGGCGACACGCGCGTCATCGACACGCCGATCACCGAATATGGCTTTGCCGGGGTTGGCACCGGGGCGGCGATGGGCGGCCTTCGGCCCATTGTCGAATTCATGACGTTCAACTTCGCGATGCAGGCGATCGACCATATCGTCAATTCGGCGGCCAAGACCAATTACATGTCGGGCGGGCAGATGCGTTGTCCGATCGTGTTTCGCGGTCCCAATGGCGCGGCATCGCGCGTGGCGGCGCAGCATAGTCAGAATTACGGCCCCTGGTATGCCAGCGTCCCCGGCCTGATCGTGATCGCGCCCTATGATGCTGCCGATGCCAAGGGGTTGATGAAGGCGGCGATCCGTAGCGAAGACCCGGTCGTCTTTCTCGAAAATGAATTGCTCTATGGCCGCAGTTTCGACGTGCCCAAGCTTGACGACCATGTCCTGCCCATTGGCAAGGCGCGGATCGTTCGCGCAGGCAGCGATGTGACCATCGTTAGCTATTCGATCGGTGTGGGCATCGCGCTGGAAGCAGCCGACGCGCTTGCGGCAGAGGGCATTGACGCCGAGGTGATCGACCTTCGCACGCTGCGCCCGCTCGACAAGACGGCCGTGTTGACCAGCCTTGCCAAGACCAACCGCATGGTCGTGGCGGAGGAGGGCTGGCCGACCTGCTCAATCGCATCCGAAATCATGGCGATCGCGATGGAGGAGGGGTTTGATGATCTCGACGCGCCCGTGCTGCGTGTCGCAAACGAGGATGTGCCGCTGCCCTATGCCGCCAATCTCGAAAAGC
>DHHS01000049.1:1335-4285 GCA_002403415.1 Sphingomonas sp. UBA4766
CGCCAATCTCGAAAAGCTGGCGCTGATCGACACGGCGCGCGTAGTCGCGGCTGTGCGCAAGGTCTGTTATCGCGGCTGAGGGTAGGCGGCGGCGCGCTCAGGCCGCATAGAGGTTGCAGGTCGAACGCGTCGTGGCGGGCGCCGGGTTATAGATTTGCGACAAATCGCGATTGTCGCGAATAATATAGGACGCGGTAAAGGTGATCCGCCGGTCCGACCCGATGAAATAGCCGGTCACAAGTGGCTGATATTCATAGCTGATCTGCACAAACATCAATCCCGAACCGGCCGGTGCCGACACTTGCTGGCCGGTGGGACCCATGCCGCTGGGGGCGGGTGTGCCGTCGTCGGCGGCCGTATTGGTGGTGCCATCGGTGGTCGTTGTGGTGCCGTAGAGGGAGTTATAATTGGTCGCATTGCGCAGCCCAATGCACCGTTGCCAGTGTATCCGCTGCACAGGGGCGGTATCATAGGTCTGCTGGACGTTCTCAAGGCTGGACAGTGTGATGCGACCAAATTGAGTCAGGCGAATGCCCTGACCCTGGTAACGGGCCGCCTGAAGCACGTCGTTGATATCGACTTCGCGCAATTGCTGGGTCGACAGCGTCGAGTCGGTCCCCACGCGCGAAGCGTTGTCGGCCAGCGTCAACGCAATCTGGTTCACGCGCATGTTCACCAACGCATAGTTGGTCAGCTCGATGCTATACAGCCCGAACCCGGCAATCACCGGCAGCGTGACGGCGAATTCCACCAACGCAACCCCGCGCTCCGCCCGGTAGAGGCGGCGGATAAAGGCAGAGAGACGGTTCATGTGCATACTGTCACGGCTGTTGTGGTTGATTGAGTGGCATAGGGTTGATTTTTGAGCAGCGTCGACGCGCTGATCGATTGCGTTCTCGTGGCGCCCGGGAAAAAGCCCCAGACGGGAAACAGCCGCGGATAGGTGACGGTCATAGTGTACAGCGTGACCGCGCCCGCGCCGCCTTGCCCGGCGGCACCCGGATCGGCATCCCAAATGCCGTTGATGTTCTGATCGGTGAAGCACTCGCCCGGATCACGCACGCCATTGCCATTGGTGTCGACAAATGGTTCGGGCGCAACTTCGGTAAAGGTGTCGTAATTGCGCCGCGTCGATACAAAGGTCGCGGTTTTCGACAACTGCCGCACCGCCGTCTGCACACGGGTGTCCAACGTGCTGGTCGGTGCGCCTTCGATACCCGAATCACGTCCCGCCTTTTGCACAGCGCCGTTCAGCACCGATTGCAGATACGCCTGATAGAGGATGTCGCCCAGGCCCATCCAAAGTGCGATCATGACAGGGGCCAACAGCCCGAATTCCGTGAGCGACGTCCCGCGCCGCTCGCGTCCAAGCCGACGGAGGAGGCGGATCATTGCGACACCCGCAGCCGGGCCACACGCAGCGCGATCGTCTGGAACTGAGTGTTCAGATCGCTCCCGCTGGTCGACGACAGTGATTGCGATGCGTTGCTCGCGCATTGTTGCAACTCGGTGGTGGCGGCGAGGCCGAGTGCCACCGTCCAGATGCTGATGTTGCGCGCCTTGGCCGCATTGCACGCCGCCAGGAAGCGCGCATTATGGTTCGCGGTCTGGTTGGCGAAGGTGCCGCCCGTCACACGCCGGTCGAAATATTCCACTCCATATTGGCCGTAGATCGACGTGTTCGGCGCCATTGCGCCATCGGTGAGGAATACGATCACTCGGTTTGGCGGGTTCCGACCCGGCCATGCGGCGGTATCGGCGGCGAACGGCCCGGTGGGCGATAGCAGCCGCGTGCCCCAGATCATCCCGACATCGTGATAGGTGCCGCCGATCGGCCTGAAATCGGTGGCATTGACGTAATTGGTGACATCGGTGAGCGACATCGTCGACAGGCGCCGAACCGGCTTGCCGCACGAAAACCAGCCCCCACGGATCAGCGATTCAGTGGTCGTGCCATTGGTGTAGCGGTAATAATCGATCGCAATCCGCACATCGGTTGTGTCGCCATTGGATGTGGTCGCCCCCGTGCTGGTATAGCCATAGGTGCCGCCATACCAATTGCGCCCAAAGATTACCTGCGGCCAGGCCGGGCGCCAACGTGTCGCATCGGTGGTGGGCGCAAGGTCGGGATCGAGATCGCCCGGCAGGCTGTTGACGTTGAAGCTGGTTGAGGCGGTCGTATCGCGTTCCTCGATGCACCCCTGCCAGCCATTGGTGGAGGCATCGACGCGGACCGGATCATCGACCGACGCGGCGGTCAGGAAATTGCGAACATCATGCGCGACCGGTTCATAACGCCACTGCGGCCCATAGACGATCTGGTTGACGGTGCAGGCGGCCGGCTGATTGCCGTTGCCATTGCCGTTGTTGCCATCGCCATTGCCATTGCCGGCCCAAGTCGAGGTCCGCTGGGTCGCCTGGCCCGTCGTCGTGTTATAGGTCAGCGGCGTCGCCGGGTCGCGCGGTTGCGCATAGCCATCACAGGTGTCGCGCGAAACGCTGGGGTAGGTCGCGACGACAGTGTTCGACACAACATAATCCGCCACGACACGGCGCGATTGATATGTGACGGTCGAGGTGGTGTTGAATGCGCCGCCGACCATGAAACTCGGGTTGACGTCCATAATCGCGCGCCCGGCATTCACGATCGAGGTGTAGGGGACGAAGCCATAGCGCACATTGGTGCCGGGCTGCACATTCGCGGCCATGGTGTTGTAGAAGCTGACCACGGCCGTGCGCAGCGCCGCGATGCGCGACCCCGCTTTTTCGGGCACGAAATAGCCGCCTGAACCTGGATAGCCCGCCACGCTTGCGTTGACGCTGCCCGTTCCCGCACCAAGCGCGGAGTCCGCAGGCCGAGTATAGGCCGTCGTGCCCGCATTGTTCACATAGGTGGTGCACGCCGAGTTGCTTTCGCTGGGCAGGCACGCCATTGATCCGGTCGTGTCGA
>DHHS01000049.1:4584-5625 GCA_002403415.1 Sphingomonas sp. UBA4766
CCATTGATCCGGTCGTGTCGAGCACAAAGATGATGTCGGTGTCGGCTATGTCATAGCGTGCTTCGCAGGTGACATTGATCGTTTGCGATCCTGGCACCCCGGTGGCGGGGTGAATGATGTTGAACAGCCGGGTCAGCGTCATGGGGACGACCACGGAAGCGGTGCCCGCGACCCGGTTGTTCGACGTCTTCGACGGCGTGAAGGTCCGGCTCGTGGTAGCGAGCCATCCATTGGTGAAATTGCTGTTGAAGAAATTGGTCGCTTGCGTGGATGCATTGGCGTCTAGCGTGGTGCTTGCGCTGTCGACCATGAACCGGCGACCGGCGAGCACGCCGGAATCGCATGCCTGTTGCAGCCGCGACTTCACCAGATACAGCCGTGCCGTATCCACCGTCGATCCGGCCAGCACGACCGTTACGAAGATGAACAGCGCCGACATCCCGAGCACGTTGCCGCGATTGTCGCGGGCCAGCCGGGCGAGGTATCGAACGATGTTCAGCAATGCCGTTGCGCGCGCAGTCATAGGATTTGTCAGCCAGCTAGAGCCCCTCAATCGTCGCAATTAATCGACTGTGGTTGCGAATGACTAAGCAGGGCTGGTTAACATCGCGCTTACTTCGCTATGGGGCGGCGATGCCTACGCCCTTGCCCCCGCTTGCAAACCCGGAAATCGAGCTGGCGATCAGCTATGCGGCCCCGTCAAGTCGTGCTGCGTTGCGGGTGCTGTGGGCGCTCGATGCGCAATTGGCAGCCACGCTGGCGCGCGCGAGCGACCCGATGGTTGCGCGGCTGCGGCTGACCTGGTGGCGCGAGGCGCTGGTCCGGCTCGATACGGCACCCCCGCCTGCGCAGCCGCTGCTCGCGGCGATCGCGACCGCGATCCTGCCTGGCGGCGTGACAGGCGAGGACCTCGCCGTGTTGACCGATGGTTGGGAAGCGTTGCTGGTCCCTGATCCGCTCGTGGCGGACGACTTGCGCGCCTATGCGCGTGGCCGGGGTGCATTGTTTGTGCTAGGCGGGCGCGTGTTGCGGCTTTTGGCT
>DHHS01000049.1:5923-10606 GCA_002403415.1 Sphingomonas sp. UBA4766
TTGCGGCTTGCGCCGCCGATGCTTGTCGCAGCAGGGGAGGGGTGGGCGCTTGCCGATCTGGCCAGCCATGTTCGCAGCGCCGAGACCGCGACGATCGCGCGCGCACTTGCCGCCGCGTCGCTGCGCGAGGCATTGGCGCTGCGGTGGCCGCGCGCGCTGCGGGCATTGAGCGCCGTGCTGGTATTGGCCGAGCGTGACCTGCGCCAGCCGGGTGAACCGCGCGGCGCGCCCCGGCGGGTGTTGCGGATGGTCCGGCACCGGATTTCGGGCCGATAAGCTTTTGTCGCTGCGTTGGGTCCGCTAATATCGCGCAAGCAGAGGACGGGAGGATCGGCATGGTGCGCTATATTGCGGCGGGGGCGGCCGCATTGCTGCTTGGCGGGGCGGCGATTTTCTGGGCGAACACGCGCGATAGCGGTGCGGCGGCCAATGGTGTGCTTCCGGCGTTGGCGGCGGCGACCCCGACCGCGCCCGACCCCGGCCCCTTGCCCGACACGGTGCCAGAGGCGAGTGCCAAAACGCGCGAGGAACGCCGCTTTGGCCGTTATGACAAGGACAAGGACGGCAGTATCGCGCGCGAGGAATATCTGGCGTCGCGGCGCAAAGCCTTTGCCAAGCTCGACACCAATGGCGATGGCGCGCTGAGCTTTGAGGAATGGGCGATCAGGACGACCGCCAAATTTGCGGGTGCCGACCGCGATAAATCAGGCGCGTTGACCCGGGACGAATTCGCGACCACGGCGGTGGTGCGCAAAGCGCGGCCAAAGCCCAAATGCGTTTGCCCGCCGCAAGCGCCCGCCGGTGAGGACGAGAGCTAGAGAGTCAATCGCCATTGAAAACTGACTACTGTATCGGCGCGCAAAAAGGCCTTCTTCGCGGTATGCGAAGTGGTTATCGCAGTAATCGATGCGCGGAAGGGCCTTAGGGGAGGGCGAAGGGGCCAATAGCCCAGCAGGTCGAGGCCAACGGGGTCAGAACGGGCAAATTGCCCGGTCAACGCGCCAGCCGTTTCGATCCGCGCTTCTGCATCCTCTCGGTTGACTAGTTTGACCGCTTTGACGAAGCGGCTTCTGGTTCCGGCAAACCCCATGGTGGCGGAGATGGCGCGCGCGAATTCGATACGACCGGGCCCGTGCCACCGATCATGACGACACTGCGCTACGAGGGAGCCTGATCCCTAACCCGGCGGCACCAAGAAAGCGATCGGCGTTTCGCTTGAGGTGCAGTCGGGCAGCGCGGCCTCGGGATGATCCAGGAAGGCCGGTATCATCTCGCGCACGACGCAGCGTGTGTATGCCGCCCCATGGCCTGTCTGCTGCATCTCGACCAGCCGCGCCTTGCTGCCGATCGCAGCGGCGGCGATGCGGGCATTGGCAGGCGGTGTGATCGGATCGAACCGGCCGCTCAGCAGGAGGACCGGAACGGAGGAATTTTCTGGCAGTCGGCTCGGCTCACCGGGCTTTGACCAGAAGTTGCACACGCCGTCGAGATGGACGATGTCGCTTCCGCGCGTGACTGGTGGCGCATCCTGCAGGCTGGGTAGGTCGCGACATTCCTGGACGTGCCCGGTGATCTCGCGGTTGGAGCGCATACCGCTCAATGCGATCCCGACCATTGGCGTCAGGAATGCGGTCTTCCGCTTGGCGACCGCCTCAATCGCCGCCGGAACCGCTGCGATCCCTTGGCGCGAGTAGAGCATCAGGTGAAGCAGCATCTCGAAATCAGCGCTGTTCATGATCAAGGCACCACCGGGCGCTTTCGCATCGGGGATCGCCAGCCCCTGGCGTTCGAGCCCGGCGATCGCTTCGCGATAAAGCGCGGGAAGATCAGGAAACCGCGCCGCACAGGCCGCATCGGCGGCACATGCTGTAAAGGTCAGTTTGAGCGAGCGGTCATAACTGGCCGACGCGCGGGGGGTATAGGCATCGGGGAGCGCAGGCGAGTCCACCACCGCCGCAGCGGCGTGCTGCGGATAGGCGGCGAGATAATCAAGGACTTGCCGCGCCCCGTTGGAGCGACCGAAAAGCATGATCCGGTCGTGCCCAAGCACGCGGCGCACCTGGTCGAGATCGCGGCTCGTGGTGCGCACGTTGAACCACGCAGGGTCCAGCTTCCGTCGCCGCATGTCCTCGCGGCAGTTACGCAGCGCCGTGCGCAGCGCCGGGAGCATGGCCGACAGCGGAAGGTCCGCCGCAACCGCTGCGATCTGCGCCTCGACCATGGTCGGCGGGCAGATCTCGGGTTCGGAAAAACCCGCGCCGCGCTTGTCGAACAGCACCACATCGCGGGTTGTTGCAATACCGCGCATAATGCCGGGGGTGTCGTTGATGATGCTCGGCGACCAGCCACCGCCAGCGAAGTAGACTGGCGCTGCACCGGGCGTCGGCGTCGCCGCCCGACCGACCAGGACCATAAGCTCGAAGCTGCCTGCTTCGGGGCGCGCATAGTCGCGCGGAACCGCGACCTTGCCGCAGCTGATCCGGCTGGCCAATTCGGCGGGGAGCTCGATCGGACAGGCGACAGGTTGGAGCGCCGGCACCTCCGACATCCGTTCTTTGGCAACAGTTCCGGCGGTGCCGCAGAAGGCAAGGCATGCGGCGGTGAAGGCAATGATATGACGACGCATTGGAGTAACCCCCAAAATCGTTTTTCATCCGAAATTTACATCAATTGGATGTGCGTCTGCAAATGTTTTGGCCGATGCCGTCCCCGGTTCAGCGTAACTGAAACAAACGCTAAGCCGCCGCCCAAGTCGCCATCGCGGCGCGGGCGCGTGCGGTATATATGAGCTTGCGGTCGGCCTTTTTCGTGCGCCCCTCAATCGGCGGCATCAGCCCGAAATTGATGTTCATCGGCTGATAGCTCTCAGCCTCCGCTGCCCCCGTGATGTGATGGAGGAGCGCGCCAAGCGCCGTCTCGATCGGCGGCGGCGTCATCGTCCGTCCTGCCAACTCGGCCGCCGCAAACCGCCCCGCGAGCAGGCCGATGGCGGCACTTTCGACATAACCCTCACACCCTGTAATCTGCCCGGCGAAGCGGATATTGGGCCGCGATTTCAGCCGCAACGACGCATCGAGCAATTCGGGTGAGCGGATGAAGGTGTTGCGGTGCAAGCCTCCCAGCCGCGCAAATTCGGCACTTTCCAGCCCCGGAATCGTTCGGAACAGCCGCACTTGTTCGGCATGTTTGAGCTTTGTCTGAAAGCCGACGATATTCCAGAGCGTCCCGCTCGCATTATCCTGCCGCAATTGCACAACGGCATAGGGCCAGCGGCCGGTGCGCGGATCATCGAGCCCCACCGGCTTCATCGGGCCATAGCGCAGCGTGTCGACGCCGCGTTCGGCCATCACCTCGATCGGCATACATCCTTCGAAATAGGGGACGTTTTCCCATTCCTTATACTCGGTCTTCTCGCCCGCGATCAGCCCGGCGTGAAAGGCCAGATACTGTTCCCGGTTCATCGGGCAATTGATGTAATCCTTGGTCTCGCTCTTGTCCCAGCGCGATTGCATCCACGCGATGCTCATGTCGATGCTGTCGCGGTGGACGATGGGGGCAATCGCATCGAAAAAGGCGAGCGCGTCGCTCCCCGTCTCCGCCCCGATATTGTCGGCAAGCGCGGGCGCGGTGAGCGGTCCGGTGGCGATGATCGTCGGCCCATCGGGCAGCGTGTCGATCCTTTCGCGCACGATGGCGATGTTGGGATGCGCGCTGAGTGCGGCCGTCACCCCGGCGGAAAAGCCATCGCGGTCCACCGCCAGCGCGGAGCCCGCGGGCACGGCGTGCCGGTCCCCCATCGCCATGATGAGCGATCCCAGCCCGCGCATTTCGGCATGGAGCAGGCCGACCGCATTGCGCTCCGCATCGTCGGAGCGAAAGCTGTTGGAGCAAACCAGCTCCGCCAGGCCATCGGTGTGGTGGGCGGGCGTCGTCGCGCCGGAACCGCGCATTTCGGAGAGCCGCACGCGAACCCCCGCCTCCGCCAATTGCCAGGCCGCTTCCGATCCGGCCAGCCCGCCGCCAATGATGTGAATATCATGTGCCATGCCGCCTGTTATAACAGGTCGATCTGCTTGTCCCCATCCCCGCGCGCCTTGGCGGATTTGACCGCGTCGGTGCGCGCCATCGGCAGGTCGAGGCGGCGACCGTTCAGCAATTCTTCCACCGTCACAATCTGCACCCGGTCGTCGGTGCGGCGCAGCAACGGGTTTTGATAGCTGCCATTGGCGGCCGCGCGTTTATAGGTGCCGGGGCTGGGGCGGTTGAGGCACAGCAGGAAGCCGAATTCGGCGCCCTCGCGCGCCATCGTCCCGGCAAGCTGATCGACATAGGCGGGCACCACCGCCTTGTCGCTTTTGACGGAGAAGATGGCTTTCCCATTTTCCCCCTTGTCTTTGAGGAAATAGGCAAGGCCGTCGACGCCGCCATCGCCGCCCTTTTTGTCGTTTATCCGCGCCTGATTGTCGGAAAAAGTGAGCACGGCCCATTTTTCAAACTCCTTGCGGGTTTTGTCGTCGGCGCGATTGGCGAGCGCCTGCGCGCTTTCAAAATCCTTGGGCACCCCGTCGAGCAACAGATTGGCGCGGATCGCGGGCCAGTTATCGGGGTCGCGGTCTTGCAGCCGTTTCAGGATGAGCGCGATGGATTGATAGGTGATGTCAATGCCGATCCAGCGGCGGCCCA
>DHHS01000048.1:0-295 GCA_002403415.1 Sphingomonas sp. UBA4766
CGATCTTCGCCTTTTCCGCCGCTTCCTTCAGCCGCTGGAGCGCGAGCTTGTCCTTGGTCAGGTCGATGCCTTCGGCCTTTTTGAAATCTTCGGACAGGAAATTCAGCAGCTTGTTGTCGAAATCCTCTCCGCCCAGGAAGGTGTCGCCATTGGTTGCCTTCACTTCGAACACGCCGTCGCCGATCTCCAGGATCGAAATGTCGAAGGTGCCGCCGCCAAGGTCATAAACGGCGATCGTCTTGCCGTCCTGCTTTTCCAGACCATAAGCGAGCGCCGCCGCGGTCGGCTCGTTGAT
>DHHS01000048.1:531-6246 GCA_002403415.1 Sphingomonas sp. UBA4766
ACAAATCGCTCACGACACAACACTTACCTTCTTTTTTGTCCAGCCCATAAGCAAGCGCGGCCGCAGTCGGCTCGTTGATGATGCGCAGCACTTCAAGGCCGGCAATCTGCCCGGCATCCTTGGTCGCCTGACGCTGGGCGTCGTTGAAGTAAGCGGGCACGGTAATGACCGCCTGCGTCACGGTTTCGCCCAGATAGCTCTCGGCAGTTTCCTTCATCTTTTGCAGCGTAAAGGCGCTGATCTGCGCCGGGCTGTAATCATTGCCGCCCGCCTTCACCCACGCATCGCCATTCGGCCCGCGCACGATGTGATAGGGGACCAGCTCGGTATCCTTCTTGGTAATCGGATCATCAAAGCGACGTCCGATCAACCGCTTGACCGCGAACACGGTATTGTCGGGATTGGTCACCGCCTGACGCTTGGCAGGCTGGCCGATCAAGCGCTCGCCATCCTTGGCAAAGGCAACGATCGACGGCGTGGTGCGCGCGCCTTCTGCATTTTCGATCACCTTGGGCTTGCCGCCCTCCATCACCGCGACGCACGAATTGGTCGTTCCAAGGTCGATACCGATAACTTTAGCCATGGTCCTCCGTCGGCCCCCGTCTCAAAAGAATGTTACTGCCCAGATGCACGACCACGCGAACGGCAGAACGTGCAGCGAATAGCGGGGATATAGGGGGGCTTTTGCTTGCCGCAAGATTGCGCAGTTTCTAGATAGACCGCATCCGAATTCCTCTTTTGGGAAAGAACACATCATGCGCCGATCCGGCCGTTCGATCCTTGCCGCCACGCTCCTTGCCGCAATCACAGCATGCGGCGGGCCAGCCACGCTCTCCGTCGACGATGCCTATGTCCGCCTGCCTGCGGTCGCCGGGCGGCCCGGCGTTGCCTATTTCACCATCCATGGCGGGGCAGAGCCGACCCGGTTGCTCAGCGTGACATCGCCCGTCGTGGTGCGCACCGAGCTCCACGAAAGCATGAACCGCGGCGCGATGGCGACCATGGCGCCGATCCGCGACGTGCCGGTCGCGGCCAGCGCCAAGCTGATCTTCGCGCCCGGTGGCAAGCACGCGATGCTGTTCGACATCAACGCACGCGTCAAGCCGGGCAAGAACATCCCGCTGGTCTTCACCTTTGCCAATAATCAGCGGATCGAAGTCGACGTGCCGGTCATCGCCGCGGGCGACACCGCGCACCATCACCATTGACCCCGGCATTGCCACCGGCGTTGCGCGCGCGCGCCCTGACCGCTGGCGAAGCCGCCCTTGCCTACAGCGTTTTCGGCAATGCGATTGACTACAGCCGCCCGCGCATCGTGCAGCGCAAATGGGCGTTTTTTCAGCCGCGCGACACGGTGATGGCACCGCTGGGAAGCATCCATTTCCACCCGGACAGCCCGCGCTATTCCGATGATTTTTCAAAGGCACCGCTCGGCGATCAGGGGCTGTTCATCCACGAAATGGTGCATGTGTGGCAACATCAGCAGGGCATGTTCCTTCCGCTGCAACGCCACCCCTTTTGCCGCTATCGCTACCGCATCGAACCGGGGCGGCCGTTTGAACGTTACGGTATCGAGCAGCAGGGCGAAATCGTGCGCCACGCCTTTCTGCTGCGCCACGGCATCTGCCCGGCCGGCGCGAGTATGGGATGTGATTACGAAACGCTGCTGCCATTTTAGCGAGGGGAGGCACGATGCACGCGCTTGACCATTATGGCTTGTCGGCCAGCCACGGGTTCCTCTCCCGGCGAGAGATTGACGACATCGCGCTGCCACCGGAGTTCGACGCAGTCGAGGACGCCGCCGCGATGCTGCCCGATTATCTGGCGAGCGGGCGGGTGCGGCATTGGCTCGCGCGTCTGCCGCTGCCCGATGTGGCAGGCTTTGTGGCAGAAGCGGCCGAGGCCGAGCTGGGCGTCGCGATGCTCCGCTACGGCTTTCTCGCGCAGGCATGGGTATGGGGGGAAGGTGCGCCGGTCGCGTCGCTGCCCGCCAATCTCGCGGTGCCGCTGGCGACGCTGGCCGACCGACTGGGGCTGAAGCCGATCATGACCTATCAGCATTATGTGCTCGACAACTGGTTCCGGCTCGACAAGGCCGGCGATATCGCGCTCGGCAATCTGGCGATTGACCAGCATTTTGCAGGCGGACGTGACGAGAGCGGCTTCATCCTTGTCCATGTCGCGATCGAGGCTGTAGCGGGCCGCGCGATCGCGGCGGCGGTCGATCTGGTCAACGCCGCCGAGGCGCAGGATGTGCCCGCGACCGAACGGCTACTGAGCGAACTTCACCGCGCGCTGGCCGCGATCAATGCCGGGCTGGAGCCGATGATGACGGCGTGCGACCCGCATGTCTATTTCCACCGGGTGCGGCCCTATCTGTTCGGCTGGCCGGGGCCGGGGATTGTTTACGAGGGCGTTGAGGCCTTTGGCGGTAAGCCCGTGCCCTTGCGCGGACAAACCGGATCGCAGAGCAGCATCGTGCCCGCCATCGACGCCGCGCTTGGCGTGCCACACGGCGCGAGCGCGCTCAGCACCTTCCTCGACGAAATGCACCGCTATCGCGCGCCCCGCCACCGCGCGTTCATCGACGACCTGCGCACGAGCGGGGTGCGCGACCTCGCCGCTGCACAAAGCGCCACGCGTGACGCGTATAACATCTGTGTCGGTGCGCTGACGGCGTTTCGCACCGCACACCTGACGCTCGCCGCCACCTATATCAGCGCGCAGGCAGCCCGGGCGGGCGCGGAAGGGGAAACCGGCACCGGCGGCACGCCCTTCCTAACCTATCTCGCCCGCCACCGCGACGACAGCCGCGCCGCCTTTTTGCACTAGCTTGCTCTCGCGTGCTTCGGGCACGCAAGCGGGCTGGCGCAGCCCTTCCCCCTCGCGAGCGCGCTTGCTAAGGCACTCAGGGTTTGCCCCGGCGTGAGCGGTGCTTTTGCCGCCGCATCGCACAATTTGGGCCAAAGTGGGAAGGATTGAACACATGACCGCCATCGGGAAGGACAGCCTGGGCACGCGCGACACATTGGTCGCAGCGGGCAGAAGCTACAGCTTTTTCAGCCTGGCCAAGGCATCGCGCAAACTCGGCGATCTCAGCCGCCTGCCCTTTTCGATGAAAGTGCTGCTCGAAAACCTGCTCCGCTTCGAAGACGGCAAGACCGTGATGGTGGAAGATATTCAGGCAATCGTCGATTGGCAGGCCAATCCCCATGCGCCCGACCGCGAGATTCAATATCGGCCCGCGCGCGTCCTGATGCAGGATTTCACCGGCGTGCCTTGCGTCGTCGATCTGGCGGCGATGCGCGATGCCATCACCAAGCTGGGCGGCGATGCCCAGAAGATCAACCCGCTCGTCCCCGTCCACCTCGTCATCGACCACTCGGTGATGGTCGACGAATTCGGCACGCCCAAGGCGTTTGAGGACAATGTCGAGCTCGAATATGCGCGCAACAACGAACGTTATGAATTCCTGAAATGGGGGTCAAAAGCGCTCGACAATTTCAAGGTGGTGCCCCCCGGCACCGGCATCTGCCACCAGGTAAACCTCGAAAACATCGCCCAGGCGGTGTGGTCGTCGGCCAATGGCGACGACATCATCGCCTATCCCGACACCTGCGTCGGCACCGACAGCCACACCACGATGGTCAATGGCCTCGGCGTGCTCGGCTGGGGCGTTGGCGGGATCGAGGCGGAAGCGGCGATGCTCGGGCAGCCGGTGTCGATGTTGATCCCCGAAGTCGTCGGTTTCAAGCTGACCGGCACGCTGGCCGAGGGGATTACCGCGACCGATCTGGTGCTGACGGTCACGCAAATGCTGCGCGCCAAGGGCGTCGTGGGCCGCTTTGTCGAGTTTTACGGTCCTGGCCTAGACGCGCTCAGCCTCGCCGACCGCGCGACGATTGCCAATATGGCACCCGAATACGGCGCCACCTGCGGCTTTTTCCCGATCGACGACGCAACGCTCACCTATTTGCGCCTGACAGGCCGCAGCGATGAGCAAATCGCGCTCGTGGAGGCCTATGCCAAGGCGCAGGGGATGTGGCGGCTCGCCGATGCGCCCGATCCGGTGTTCACCGACACGCTCGAACTCGACATGGGCAGCGTCGTCCCCTCGCTCGCCGGGCCAAAGCGGCCGCAGGACAAGGTCGTGCTCACCCAGGTCGACGATGTGTTCAACGCCGATCTCTCAGGCGTCTACAAGCACGTCGAGCCCAAGCGCGTCGCAGTCGACAGCCGCGACCACGACATTGGCGACGGCGATGTGGTGATCGCCGCGATCACCAGCTGCACCAACACTTCCAATCCCTCGGTGCTGGTCGCCGCCGGCCTTGTCGCGCGCAAAGCGAACGCTTTGGGGCTAAAGCCGAAACCCTGGGTCAAAACTTCGCTCGCGCCCGGTAGCCAGGTGGTGACCGATTATCTCGACAAAGCGGGGCTGACCGCCGACCTCGACGCGATCGGTTTCAACCTTGTCGGCTATGGCTGCACGACCTGTATCGGCAATTCGGGGCCACTCGCGGAACCGATTTCAAAGGCGATCAACGAGAATGACATCGTTGCCGCCTCGGTGCTCTCCGGCAACCGCAATTTCGAAGGGCGCGTCAGCCCCGATGTGCGCGCCAACTTCCTCGCCAGCCCGCCACTCGTCGTTGCCTATGCGCTCAAAGGATCGGTCACCACCGATTTTGTCGCCACGCCGATTGGGCAGGCAAGCGATGGCAGCGACGTATTCCTGAAAGACATCTGGCCAACCAACGCCGAAGTGCGCAGCGTGATGGATGCCAATATCGACCGCGGCATGTTCCAGTCGCGCTATGCCAGCGTTTTCACCGGCGACGCCAAGTGGCAGGCGATCGACGTAACCGGATCGGACACCTACACATGGCGCGCGGGCAGCACCTATATCGCCAATCCGCCCTATTTTGAGGGGATGACGATGACGCCCGCCCCGGTCACCGACATCATCGACGCGCGCCCGCTGTCAATCTTTGCCGATTCGATCACCACCGACCACATCAGCCCGGCAGGCAGCATCAAGGCGGACAGCCCGGCAGGCAAATTCTTGCAAGAGCATCAGGTGTCGAAGGCCGATTTCAACTCCTACGGCGCGCGGCGCGGCCACCATGACGTGATGATGCGCGGCACGTTCGCCAATATCCGTATCAAGAACGAAATGACGCCGGGGATCGAGGGCGGCGTGACCAAATATGTGCCCACCGGCGAAGTCATGCCGATTTACGACGCAGCGATGCGTTACAAGGCCGATGGCACCCCGCTCGTCGTGGTGGCGGGCAAGGAATATGGCACGGGTAGCTCGCGCGACTGGGCGGCAAAGGGCACCAATTTGCTCGGCGTGCGCGCGGTGATTACCGAGAGCTTCGAGCGCATCCACCGCTCCAACCTCGTCGGCATGGGCGTATTGCCGCTGCAATTCGCACCGGGCACCGATCGCAAGACACTGGGGCTGGACGGGAGCGAGACCTTCACCATCACCGGCGTTGCCGATCTGAAACCGCGCCAGATGGTCGATGTCACGCTGACCCGCGCCGACGGCAGCACCACGACCTTCCAGACGCTGTGCCGCATCGACACGATCAACGAGCTGGAATATTTCCTGAACGGCGGCATCCTGCACTATGTGCTGAGGAATTTGGCGGCGGCGTGAACGGGGCGCTGTCCGGCAGTTGCCACGGCGGCGCGGTGCGGGTGACG
>DHHS01000048.1:6558-9857 GCA_002403415.1 Sphingomonas sp. UBA4766
GACGATCCCGACCGCGCCCGACTACATCAACGATTGCAATTGCGCGCTGTGCGTGAAGCACGGCGCCATCTGGGGCTATTTCAAGCGATCCCAGATCAACGTTACCGGCGAACCGATTGGCGGCTATGTTCACCCACGCATGGCCGATCCGTTTGTTCGGCTCCATTTTTGCACAGCCTGCGGATGCACCACCCACTGCGTCGCACTCGATGAAGCAACTGACTGGGCCTGTGTGAATACGCGCCTGTTCGAGGCCGAGGACATGGCGGCGGTGGAGGTGCGGCACCCCGACGGACGCGGATGGATCCGCAATTGATCGACACCGCAATCGAAGTGGTGGGCTGGGCCGCCGCACTGCTCATCCTCGCTTCCTACCTGCTGGTATCGGCCGGGCGACTTTCGGGGCAGTCGTCGGTGTTTCAATGGATGAACGTGGTGGGCGCCGCCGGATTCATCCTGAACAGCGGGTGGCACGGCGCGCTGCCGTCTGCGGTGCTGAACATCGCGTGGATGGCGATTGGGCTGGTCACGCTCGCGCGGCTGGCGCAAAAGCGCGCTCGTTGAGCAGGCCTAATTGAAAAGAGCCGTCAGCGTTGGCGCATCCACCGTGCCGCCGCGTTGCAGGAACAGTTCCGAATCGCGTTCGCGACCCTGCACCAGCCCATAAATCTGGTCGCCCACCGGCTGCGTCCCCCGCGCAAGCGCAAAAGTCGCCGTCATCGGCTGCGCGCGAAGTTCGTCGGGCCGTTCGCCCATGATGATCAGCGGTGTGACGGCGGTGAGCGTGGCCGTCATCGGCCCTTCGGGTCCGGTGATGCGAAAAATCTGGCCGATCGCGGCCGCCCAATAGTCCAACTCGCCGATTGTGGCGGTGGACGCCTGGTTCACAAAGCTTGCGCTGGCAAGGCGCGGCACCACGTTCAGCGCAGTATTGCTCACCCCTAAGTCGTCAGAACAGCCCCCAAGCAGCCCAATCGGCCCCAGCGCCGCTGCGCCTACGACAATCGACTTGACGACATCGCGCCGAGAGGTGGTTTCCTTGGCCACATCAAATCCCCTTAACCCCAAACTGTCATGATCGCGTAACCCAATTCATTCGCGCTTGCCAGCGCTTGCCCGATGCCGTGCGTACAGGAAATAGACGATCAGCCCCGCAACGTTCCAAATCGCAAAGGCAATCTGCGTCTTGTCCTGCAAACTGGTGAACAGGTAAGCGCACCCCAATATCGCCCCCGGCGCAACGATCCACACCAGCGGGGTACGGAACGGCCGCTGCGCGCCCGAATCGCGACGGCGCGACACCAACACGCACGCCGCCACCGCCACAAACGCTACCAGCGTGCCAGCATTGGCAAGGCTCGCAATCTCATCGAGCGGCATGACGCCTGCCACCACCGCCACCAGCACAGCGGTGAGGAGGGTGATCCGCACCGGCGTGCCGCGCGCCGAAACACGCGCCAGGCTTTGCGGCAAAAAGCCATCGCGCGCCATCACCAGGAAGATTCGGCTCTGCCCGTAAAGGAATGCAAGGAGTACCGTTGGCAACGCAATCGCGGCGGCCGCCGCGACCAGCGTCGCCACACCCCCTTGGCCGATCGCGCGCAGGATCAGCGCCAGCGGTTCCGCACTCTTGCCGAATTGCGCGACGGGCAGCGCGCCGACCGCAACAGCGGCGACGACAAGGTAGATCAGCGTGCACGCCACCATCGACCCGATGATGCCGATCGCGAGATCGCGCTCCGGGTTTTTCGCTTCCTCCGCCGCGGTTGAAATCGCGTCAAAGCCGTAAAAAGCGAAAAAGATGATCGCAGCCGCTCCCATCACGCCATATTTCACACCGCCTTCGCCCGCCACGCTCCCAAAACCATGCGGGGCAAAGGGGGCGAGGTTCGCGGCATCGAAATTCGGCAGCGCGACCGCCACGAACAGCGCCAGCGTCGCGATTTTTAACGCCACCAGCGCGCTGTTGATCCGGGCGCTTTCCCGCGTCCCCAGCATCAGCAACCCCGCGACGACCGCGATAATCACAACCGCGGGCAGATTGACGACCCCGCCCAGCGCCGGCCCCTGCGTCAGCGCGCGCGGCAATGCGACCCCCAGCCCGTCGAGGAACCCCACCGCATAACCCGACCAGCCGACCGCGACGGTGGAGACGACGAGCGAGTATTCCAGAATCAGGCTCCACCCGACCACCCACGCAAAAACCTCCCCCAGCACAGCATAGCTATAGGTATAGGCGCTGCCCGATGCCGGGATCATCGTCGCCATTTCCGCATAACAGAGCGCCGCGAACGCGCAGATCACGCCTGCCACCACAAAGCTCAGCAACACTGCGGGGCCCGCCCGGTCCGCGCCCACCCCGATCAGCGTCAAAATCCCGGTGCCGACAATCGCCCCGACCCCCAGCGCCACCAGATGCGGCCACGAAAGGGTGCGCGCCAGCCGGTGTTCGGGCGCGCGGTCATCCCCGTGCAGCGGCGCTCTGGTCGAAAAAATACCGCTCACCCTTGGTCCCCTGCTTTGGCCCGGCTTGTCGAAGCGCCGCGCATTGTCCAAAGCGTAGAGAATAAACCCGTCCGGCGACAAGCCCGGCCGGAACGGTGCAGGAGATACGGATGAACCCCGCCCTTGATTTCGCGCTTGGCGAGACCGCCGACATGATCCGCGACACGACGCAGCGCTTTGCCGCGGAACGAATTGCGCCGCTCGCACAACGGGTCGATGCCGATGACTGGTTTCCCCGCGACGAGCTATGGCCCGCCATGGGTGCGCTTGGGCTCCACGGTGTTACCGTGGAGGAAGAATTTGGCGGACTCGGTCTTGGCTATCTTGAGCATGTCGTGGCGGTCGAGGAAGTCAGCCGGGCCTCGGCCTCGATCGGGCTGAGCTATGGTGCCCATTCCAATTTGTGCGTCAATCAGATCAGGCGCTGGGGCAATGCCGAGCAGAAGGCGAAATACCTGCCCAAGCTGGTGTCGGGCGACCACGTCGGGTCGCTTGCCATGTCGGAGGCGGGCGCAGGCTCCGACGTCGTGTCGATGAAGCTGAAGGCCGACGCGGTTCAGGGCGGCTATGTGCTGAACGGCACCAAATTCTGGATCACCAACGCACCTTATGCGGACACGCTCGTCGTCTATGCCAAGACCGCGCCCGAGGCGGGCTCACGCGGCATTTCCGCCTTTCTGATCGAACGCGACATGCCCGGCTTTGCAATCGGTCAGAAGATCGACAAGGTCGGGATGCGCGGCTCGCCCACCGCCGAACTGGTGTTCACCGATTGCGAAGTGCCGGAGGAGAAC
>DHHS01000044.1 GCA_002403415.1 Sphingomonas sp. UBA4766
CTGGTGCGGCCGACTTGGGCGGCGTCGGGGCGTCGGTGGCCGACTGCGGGGCGACGGGGGCGGCTGGGGGGGCGGCTGGCGCAGACGCTACACTGGCCAGCGGTACCAAATCCTTGTCCAAGGCGGCGTCCGGCACAGCAGCCTCCGTCCCCGACGCCGTCACTCCCAGCGTTACCGCGGCGATCGCCACCACTGCGGCCATACCGGTCGCCATCCGCGCGCTCGACACGCGATCCTTCGCCAACATCCGCAATCTCCCTTTCAAGTCATTGATGGTATGCAGGTGACAGGCCGCTGCCACCGCGCCGCCATGCGCCGATTTGACGATGGCCCGACCATAGGCGTGCCGGACCGCGGCACTGCGCCCGGCAAGCACGCGCTCATCGCATGCCATTTCCTGGTCCGCCCGAAACGCTCGAAAAGCGCGCCACGCCACAGGATTGAACCAGTGAAGCGCGAGCACTATGAGCGCGACCCAGTTGGCGATCAAATCGCCACGCGCATGGTGGGTCAGTTCATGCGCCATCGCCAGAGCTTGTTCATCCGCATCATAGCGTGTGTCAAAGTCACTGGGGAACGCAATGTATTTGCGCCAAATTCCAAAGGCAAGCGGGCCGGAGGCGGCATCGGTTCTGATAACCCGCACCGGCCCGGTGCTGATCGAACGCGCGTGCGACAGCATCAGGCCGCAGAACCGCCAGTAGCGCACCAAATGCCAGGCCATGAACAACAGCGCACCGATCAACCAAACGCCGACCAACACCGCGGCCAGCGGCGCGCCGTGATCGACAATGGCCGGGGGAATCGCGGCGATGTCGACGCGTCCCGCCGATGATTGCAGTTCTGCCACCAAAACTGCCTGCTCGGCCGCAATCGGCGTAAGGTTGGCGGGATTAAGCAGCCCGCCGATCACCTGGGTCAGCATCAGCTTGTCAAGGATGGGGTTCAGTATCGGCGAAAACCAGCCCTGCCCCGGCATCGGTGGCAACAGCAACCGCGCGACCGGCAGCACCCAGAGCGCATAGGCAATGCCCGCCCCAAAGCTGCGGCGCACCGGCCCGCGCAGCACCAGTACCGCCAGCATCAGCAAGGTGGAGGCAATCAAACCCTCAATCGCCCAGCCGATCATTGTTTCAACGCCTTCAGCAAAGCTTCGATTTCGGCGATGTCGGCGCTGGTCAGCCGGTCATTCTCCGCAAAATGCGCGACGAGCGGGGTCAGCTTGCCGCCGAACAACCGGTCAACCAGCCGCTGCGATTCCCCGGCGAGATAATCGGCACGCGCGACGAGCGGGCGATAGAGATAGCGGCGGCCATCCTCTTCATGCGCAATCACTTGCTTGGCCAGCAGGCGACCCAGGAGCGTTTTGACAGTGTTGGCGCTCCAATCGCGCGCCGGACCAATACGCTCCACCACTTCCTGCGCCGACAGCGGTGCTTCAGCCCAAAGCACTTCCATCACCATGTGTTCGGCGTCGCTGATCCGCTCAGACATGCGCTGCTCCTTTGACTACACCCGTAATCGCATTGTTTACGACTGTAGTCAAGTGGCAGTGTTCAGTCCAGCCCTGCCTTCAAAACGCGAAACGAAGGCCGACGCGAATGTCACGCCCCGGCAGTGGCGCAAAATCCTTGAGCAAGCTGGCGTGGCGCCGCCCGGTCGCATCGAGCAGGTTGTTCGCCGACAGCCGGAACTGAAAAGTCGATTCCGGTCCCAGCGGCCGCCACGCCATCGACAGATTGACGGTCGCAAAGCCATCGGTCGGCGTCTCAAAGGCAGAAATGCGGCGCTGGTCAAAGATATACTCAATCTCCGCCCGCCCGTTCAGCGTCTGCGGCCCGGCCTGCGCACCGAACAGCACGCGCAGCGGCGGAATCCGCGGCACCGGCGCACCGTCGGACAAGGTGGCGCGGGTGTAATCGACCAGCCCGTCAAGCTGCACCGTCCAGCCGCCGATCCGGGCGACATCGACCATGCCCTGAACCTCAAACCCCAAATAGCGCGCGCCCTGTTCCAGAAACTGGAACACCGGCAGGCCGTCGATCGACACGCCGGTTTCGCGCGCAAAGATATAGTTGGAGAATTGCGTGTAATAAAATGTCGCGCTGCCCGACCAGCCGCGCCCCTTGCCGCGCAAAATCGCCTCCACGCCATAAGACGCCTCGACGCCAAGCGCAGGATTGCCGATCAGCTGCCCCTGCGTGCCCGGGTCCACCCCTTGCGTGAAGAGTTCCTCGACCACCGGCGCACGCTGCGAGTAATGGCCATTGACTGCGATTTTCCAATCGGGCGTCAGCGCGTAATTGCCGCCCCCCGCCAGCGAGAACAGGTCAAATGACCGCGCAACCGCTGCATTTTGCAGCACCGAGTCGACCGTCGAGGTGATTCCGACATGCTCGTAGCGAAACGATCCTTCAAGCTTCAACGGCCCCCGCCCATATTCCTGAAGCACGAACAGCGCGGTTTGCTCGGTCTCGGTCGGGGGCAATAACGGTGCCGCACCAACCACCCGAAAGTCGCGCGAATAGAACTGCGCGCCAAGCGTTGCTTTGAGCGCCGCATCGGGGCGGCCCAGCACCGCCTCCAGCCGCGATTCATGGCCAAGATTGAGGAACGTCGCGGTAATCGGGCCGCCGACAATCACTTCATTATGGCTGTAATCGGCCCAGCCAAACCGACCGCGCACCGCTTGCAGCACGCCGCTGCCCGCAAATTCGAAACGGACGTCGACACGCTGCTGATTAAGGTCAATCACAGTGTCAGGCACCGGATTGGCCGGGTCGAGCGAAAAGCGCGTCGGCAAGCCATAAAGGCTCTCATAATTGCCGAATGCAACGCCGATATGCCCGTTGGGCAGGATGAGCGAGGCACCGCCCGCGATTTCCCAGGTCTCCGCCTGAGTATTGGGCAACGTGCCGCGCAATTGCCCCAGCGCGGCGATCGCCGGGTCTGCCGAAGCAGCCGCCGCCCCGCGCGGCACCGGACCGAGCACGAAACCCCCGGTGCGCACCGACGCTGAATCGAGATATTGGCCATCGGCATGCAGCACGAGGTTGTCGGTCGCCTTCACATCGGCGCGAAACCCCAGCGAACGCTCGGACGCTGCACTCCCGAAACCGGCCGCAAACACCGCGTCCGCGCCGCCCGCTGGCTCGCGCCGCGCGATCCGGCCGCTGACGCTGTTGACGACACCGCCGACTGAGCCGGAGGCATAAAGCTGCGCGACCGGCCCCCGCAACACTTCGATCCGGTCAGCGACAAGCGGATTGAGCGCGACCGCGTGGTCGGGGCTGGTATTCGACGCATCAAGCGTGCCGATGCCGTCGATCAACAACCGCGCGCGTTCGCCCTGAAACCCGCGCAGCACCGGTCGCGAAGCGCTCGGCCCGAAGGATGTGGAGGAGGCACCCGGCAAATGCGCCAACGTTTCGCCGATGGTGGATCGCGCCTGATTGAGCAAGGCGTCGCCCGTCAGCACCGCGCTCGAGGAAATCTCGCTGGTGCGAAAGCGAAGCCGGTGGCCCGTCACCACGATTTCGGGCGGCAGATCGGCCATCGCCACCATTTCCAGCGCACCGTCAAGGGTCATCCCCTCAACCATTTGCGCCATGGCATCAGCATTCGCCGGGGCATCGGCCTTCGCAGGCGGCGTTGGCCCGGTCGATTGCGGCCCAGTTGATTGCGGCCCGGTTGATTGCGCCGGGTCCGGGGGAGGTGCGCTTGCGGTTGATTGCGCGAGGGATGGGGCGGCACTCATCAAGAATGCCGCCCCGACGATGGCAGTGTGGGCTGGGGGGAGGTATGCCATCGTCAAGTCCTCATCAGGGTGTCAATCGATCAATTGATGCGATAGACAACTGGGCAGTTGACCACGAACCCGACCGCGCGGAAATCGCCGCCATCCAGGCTCTTCAAGAACCCGCGGGTCGACATTTCGGCGGCCTGAAGCGCGCTCGTCATCCGGTAACGATAGCCCTTCTTGATCGCTTCATCGGTCCACACCGCCGGGAACACACGCCACATCGGCGAATAGTCCAGGTTGATGGTCGGAATACCACCGAGGATGTTGAGCGGGCCGCGACCATCGGTCAGGGCGCTGACCAGGCCCTGGCGATGCGGGTTATCAAGCCCGGTCGGGCCGTTGACGACCACCACGATACGTTCAGCCGATTCGCCGGGCGACGCATCTTCAAGCGCGAACGGCAGATCTTCAAGCGCCGGCGCAAATGTCGCGTTTTCGAGCGCCGCCACCAAGGGGTTATTCGCTTCGGTCGACAGATACTGGATCGGCTTGTCAAATGTGAAGCCGAGCGTCAGCGATAGTGTGACCGTTTCGTCGCGTGGGCAGATGGCAACAACCTTGTCATGCACCTTGCTGTGGTCGACATTGCCGTCGCACATCGCGTTCAGCTCGGCTTCGGTGGCCTGGCTCACGACGGGCGCGTTCAGGATCACCGACTTCGACGAATTCTCGACATAGACCATCGGGGTATAGGTGGCGTCACCGACCGAGCCGGGCTGGAACTTGGCGGGCGGGAACGGCGCGTTGGCGGGTCCGGGGGTCACGCCCAGCACCGGCTTGAAATCGACGCTGCCGGTATCGAAGGTGAATTCGCCGTCCTTGCCGATAGTGGCGCGACGGGTTGCCTTACCCGTCAGCGCATAGGCCATTTTGGGCGCATAGTTGACACCGTGCAGGTTCGACAGATTTTCATCGGTCGTGTCGGTGATGATGAACCACACCGGGGTGCCGTTTTTCAGCTTGCCCTTGCGCAGCGGCAACGTCGCGGTGCCCTTTTCAAGGTCGATATGCGCCGACTTCAACATGACAACCGGGCCCAAAAACTCGGGCTTGATTTCCGAAGGTGACGGCTGCGCCACAATGGTGCGCAGGTCAGGATAGATGGAGGCCGGGGCGCGGCGGATTTCGTCGAGCGGCTTGCCCTCTTTCCCACGAACAACAACCTCGGCACTGGCGGGGGCAAGGGCGGCAATCGCCAGCGCGGTTGCGCCGACGAGTAGAGTCGAACGGGTTTTGAATAGCTTAGGATGCTCCTGGCGATGGACGCGGCTGGTTCCGGGAGGGGCCCGGCAACCGCTGCACAGGGGTTTGAACGCACTGCCATCCCAATTGCTTTCGCGTTGAGGCGCATTTTGCCAAACCTTGCCACAAGCCGAATTGTCGAGATAATTGGACGTGAATTTAC
>DHHS01000063.1 GCA_002403415.1 Sphingomonas sp. UBA4766
CGCGCGGTAAATTCGGCCACGACAGCACGCGAAAGCCGGGGCGCCGCCACCCGCTCCGCCCGCCACCAGATCATTGCCATGCCCAGCGCGGCAAGTGCCGCCGCCATCGCCATCACGCGGCTCGTCCGCCCGCTCCAGTCAAGCGCCCGCGCGCCGATACCGATCGCGCCCGCGATCAACAGCCACAGAACCCATCCCTGCCAGCGCGGGAGCACGAACCACATCGCAATGCCCGCCCCGAGCGCCACGGGCACCCAAAGCACCAGCTGATCGCGCTCCAGCTCCAGCCAGCGCTCGATCGCGCGCGGCACCGACCGCTGCACCGCCATCGGCACCGACACTTCCCGATCCCGCGCAGCCGCAAATATCATGACGGCCGAGTGTGTGCGTCGGCAGCCGATATCGCAAGCTTTGCGCGCCAATCGCCGCGCCCACGCGCGCACACTGGCACCCAATCGTCCAGCAACGCAATTTCTGCAAACGAATGCACCAAAGTGCGCTTGACGCCAATAATGGCTGGGATACGGACGAACCAGCATTCGGCCATAAAGGAGCACCCACCATGAGCGATATCGCCAGCCTGACCGTCAACGGCGCAGAGCATGACTATAAGGTGGTATCAGGGACGCTTGGGCCACAAGTGATCGATATTCGCAAGCTCTATGCGCAAACCGGCACCTTCACCTTTGATCCCGGCTTTACATCGACTGCCAGCTGCGAATCCGGCCTGACCTATATCGACGGTGATGAGGGCATTTTGCTCCACCGTGGCTATCCGATCGGGCAATTGGCCGAGCATTCGAGCTTTATGGAAGTGTGCTACCTGCTGCTCAACGGCGAATTGCCGAGCGCCGACGCACTGGGTGAATTCAGCCGCACGATCTCGCGCCACACGATGCTGCACGAGCAATTGGCGACCTTTTACCGCGGTTTCCGGCGCGACGCTCACCCGATGGCGATCATGTGCGGGGTGGCGGGCGCGCTCAGCGCCTTTTATCATGATTCAACCGACATCACCGATCCGCATCAACGGATGATCGCCAGCCACCGGCTGATCGCGAAAATGCCGACCATTGCCGCGATGGCGTATAAATATTCGGTGGGACAGCCATTTCAGTATCCCGATAACTCACTGAGCTATACAGGAAATTTCCTGCGCATGACCTTTGGCGTGCCGGCCGAACCCTATATTGTCAATCCGGTGATCGAACGCGCGCTCGACCGGATTTTCATCCTCCACGCCGATCATGAGCAAAATGCCTCGACCTCGACGGTGCGGCTGGCGGGGTCGTCCGGGGCCAACCCGTTTGCATGCATTGCGGCCGGCATTGCCTGCTTGTGGGGCCCCGCGCATGGCGGCGCGAATGAAGCGGCGCTCAACATGCTGCGCGAAATCGGCACGCCCGACCGGATTGCGCACTATATCGAACGCGCCAAGGACAAGAATGATCCGTTCCGCCTGATGGGCTTTGGCCACCGCGTTTACAAAAATTATGATCCGCGCGCGACCGTGATGCAAAAGACGGTGCGCGAAGTGTTCGCCGCGCTCAAGGTCACCGATCCGGTGTTCGAAGTCGCGCTTCAGCTTGAGGAAATGGCGCTCAATGACCCCTATTTCATCGAGAAAAAGCTGTTCCCCAATGTCGATTTCTATTCGGGCGTCATCTTGTCGGCGATTGGTTTCCCAACGACCATGTTCACCGCGCTGTTCGCGCTGGCGCGGACCGTCGGCTGGGTGGCGCAGTGGAACGAGATGATCGCCGATCCCGAGCAAAAGATCGGGCGCCCGCGTCAGCTTTACACTGGCCCGGCGCAGCGCGATTATGTGCCGATGACCGATCGCTGAGCGTCCGGGCGGGCCAGCCCCACCCCGCCGCCATCGACGCGCCGCTCCGCGCGATCAGTCGATGGCGGGCAGGCTGAGCGTAAACCGCGCGCCCTGGCCCGGCGCGCTATCGACCGTGATGTCGCCGCCCATCGCCCGCGCCAGCCGCCGGGCGATGTAAAGACCCAGCCCGCTGCCCCCCGGCTCGCCGGGATCGACGCGTTCGAACTTTTCGAAAATGCGTTGCTGGTCCGCCGTCGCAATCCCCTTGCCCTGATCGGCGACGACCACGACCGCGCGGTCGCCGTCGCGCTCGGCGCGAATCCACACCATCCCGCCCGGCGGCGAATAGCGCACGGCGTTGCCGATCAGATTGACCAGAATCTGCAACGCGCGCCCAAAATCGGCCGCCGCATCCAGCGCGTCGTCGGCGGCCGGCCGGTCGATCCGCACCGAAGCAGCAGCAGCCCGCACCGCAAGCAACCCGGCCGCGCGGCGGGCAATATCGGCAAGGTCAACCGGCTCCACTGCTACAGTGAAATCGGGGCGCTCGATCGCGTGTAAATCGACCAATTCGTCCACCAGCCCCAGCAAATGCCGCCCGGCGACCGCGATATCGGCGGCATAATCGACATAATCCTGCCGCAGCGGCCCCTCCGCCTGCGCATTTATGCTGTCGGCATTGGCGATGATCCGGCCCAGCGGCGCGCGCAGCGCCTGGTTAAGCCGCGCGGCAAACGCCTGGGGCGAGGCGTTGGCGGCCTCGTCATCGGCCAATTCCATGATCTGCGCCGTGCCCGTCAGCCCCGCAAAGCCACCACCTGCGTCAAACAGCGGCGCCGCCGAGAGCTGGACCCGATTGCCGCTTGCGCGCAACGCAGCGGGCTGATCGTCGAAGCGTGTGCGCATGGCGAGTGCCGACAACATCGGCACCGTGCCCGTCTCATCCTCACCCAGCTTAAACAATTGCGTCAACGGCTGCCCCAGCAGAGCGTCGCGCCCCATCGCCACGCCAGCCCCGAGCTCGGGGGCAATATAGGTCAGCCGCAGCGCCGCGTCGGTCTCCCACACGCTCCCGCCCATTGTGCCCATGAAGTCGCGCGCACGGTGATGAGGATCGGCCTCCCCGCGCCACGCGCCGCGCGGTCGCCACCCGCTGATTGCCAGCCGAACGCCGCCATCGGGGTCTGGCTTGGCGCGCACCCACATGTCGAGATCGGTGTCCCCGTCCGCCGCCACGACCGCGCGCGCGACCAGCACGCGCAACCGCTGCGCAAGCCGCACCAGTGACGCCAGCGCCGGAACCGCGAGCGGCGCGCCAATGCTGCCGCCTGCGCGCGCATTCAGCGCTTGCAACCGGGCGTCCGCCTCCGCCAGGCACCCGTCGGGCGCGATACGCGCGTGCACCACAGGGCGTGCGGTGTCGATCGCGTTCATCGGCCACCGTCCAGCGCGCGGATGGCGGTGCCAAAATCTGGGGGGAGCAGCGCGCCATGAATCGCGGCGCGCGCGGCTTCTTCCGAAAACGACATGACCGTATCGATCTGATCGGCAAGTTCCTCGACCACGCCGGGCCGGTCGGCTTCGGCCAGCGCAAAGCCGATCCGCGCAACCGCTGCGCGATCCAGCCCTGCGGCCCGCAGCGCAAGCCAGAGCCGCGCCGCGCCATGGTCGAGCACCAACGCCGCCGCCGCGCCATAATCGCAACGCAGCGCATCGGCGAGCAGCGCGATAAACAGTGTCACCCGGCGGTCGGCCAATGCGTCGCTCATCAACCCCGACCGCTCGAACGGCGCGGGCGCGAGGACATGGACAAGCCGCGCAGCGCACGCCTCTGCCCGCTCGCTTTCGTCATGCGCCGCCAGCGCACGGTCGGCCGCCTCGGTCAGCGCGCGGTCAAATGCTGCACCCTCACGCAGGTCAGCGGGCGCAAACACCAGGCGGATCGCGGCGGCGACCCACCATACCAACCGGTGCTGATCCTCGGCAGCCAGGTCGTTGCGCGACGCTGGCCCGGCAAGCGCATCGCGGCGGCGCGCATCGGCGGCGAGCAACGCGGTTGCCGCATCGGCGACCACCCCGTCCTGATGTCCGGCGAGCCGCGCCAGCAGGCTCGGCTGATCGTCCGCTGCATCGGTGATCGCGGGCAAGGCATGCGCGAGCGTCTCGGCACCGACCCGGTGGAGCATCGCACGCAAAAAGGCGGCGTCGGCAAGGCATCCGCTGGCGCTGATCGCATCAAAAGCGGTGGGCGCCCCTTCCGCCAGCGGCAGTGCGATTTCGGGCAATCCGAGCGCCACCAGCCGCCGCGCGGCGAACTGGCGCATGTCCTTTTCGATCAGCGCACAATGTTTCGCAATCGTCTCGCGCAGCAGGATCAAGTCACGCTCGGCCAATCGGTCGGCGGGGTCGGCGCGGACATCGGCCTGGGCCGCGGCTAAACGGCGTGCGGCGCGCGCATCATCCCCTGCCCGACGCGCGAGCATTTGGCTGGCGCTTTCAAAGCCGCCATCATTCATGTCGCCGCGGGTGATCGACATGGCGCAAAGCCTAGGGAAGTTGCGTTAAGACCAGCCTAAGGCTTTTCGCGCAGCCGCTCAATGGCGGCGGCAAGCGTGATCGCGGCATAGCCACCCTGCACGAGCAATCCGGCCAGCGGCCAGCCGATCGCAACAAACGGCGCAAGCAACAGCGGCATCGCCGCCCCACTCGCCCACCACCGGCCTCGGCTGGCCTCGGTCGCGGCGCGCTCGGTCAGCGCGGTCAGAATCACCAGCGCGCCCCCCGCAATCACGGCCGCCGCGCTCCCCTCGGCCTGGCTCGCGATGGTCGCAAGCGCCATCACGCTGGCCGCCGCCCCGCCCAGCGTCACGCCGTGGCTCGCGCGCAGCAACACGGCTTCATCCCGCACCCAGGCGAGCGCGCGGCCGATCGCGCAGCCCGCAATCCCGAGCCAGGCGAGGATCAGCCCCGCCACCTGCCACCCCAGCGCCATCACCAAAAGCCCAAGCGCGATGCCGCCGCCCGCCACCCCCAGCACCAATGCGGTCGAGAC
>DHHS01000062.1 GCA_002403415.1 Sphingomonas sp. UBA4766
GGTGCCCCCTGAAACGCGACCGCGCGTTCGGGGGACGCAGCAGCAGCGGCGGCCATGGCGGCGACAATTGGGCGAGCGGGGGCGGGAAAGCGATCCATGCGCGCCCCCGCCTATCGGCCCTTTGCTAATGCGGCAAGCGCTGCTTGCGATGTCGCACTGGCGACTATAGAGGGAGCGCACTTTCCTTATCACGGGCGCAAGAACAGATGAGCTTTCGGTCAAACATCATCGCGGGTTGGGTATTGGCGGCGTGCTTTGTGGCGCTGGGGCTCTATCTGACGGTCGGCAGCCAATTTCGCGGTGAGCGTCCCGAAAAAATGGGCTATCCGATCGAGGGTGTGGTCGAAGCATCGGCCGAAGGCGCAGGTGCTGCGGCCGCCGACGTGCCGATCGCAACCTTGCTTGCGACTGCCGACGTCGCCAAGGGCGCGGACACCTTCAAGAAATGCGCATCGTGCCACAACGCCAATCAGGGCGGCGCGAACGGCATCGGCCCGAATCTTTGGGCGATTGTGGGTGCCGGGATCGCCGCCAAGCCGGGCTTTGCCTATTCCGATGTGCTGAAGGGCATGGCGAGCGGCAAATGGACGTTTGAGGAACTGGACAAGTGGCTCAAGAACCCGCGCGGCTATGCGGCGGGCACGAAGATGAGCTTTGCCGGGCTTGCCAAGGGTGAAGATCGGGCGAATGTGATTGCCTATCTGAACGCGCAAGGCTCGAACCTGCCGCTTCCGGCAGCGCCCGCTGCCGAAGCACCGGCGGCTGAAGCGAGTGCGGCCGAGGGGAATGCGACTGCGCCTGCCGCCACAGACGGCAACGTCACCGCGCCCGCCCCCGAAAAATAAGGGTCGGCGGCTCAGCGGGCGGCGGCGCGCTCGCTGTAAAAGCCGCGGACATAATCCCACGCTTCGTCCGCCGTCTCGACAAAGCGGAAAATGTCGAGGTCGCTGGGGGAAATCACGCCCTCCTCGCATAGCGCGTCGAAATTGACGACGCGGGTCCAGAAATCGCGACCGAACAGCATTACCGGAATTGGGTCGATCTTGCCCGTCTGGATCAGCGTCAACAGCTCGAACAACTCATCAAACGTCCCATAACCCCCCGGGAAAGCGGCGAGCGCGCGCGCGTGCAGCAGGAAATGCATCTTGCGCAGCGCGAAATAGTGGAACTGAAGGCTGAGCCGGGGCGTGACATAGGGATTGGGTGCTTGTTCATGCGGCAACACGATGTTCAGCCCGATTGATTCGGCGCCGACATCGCACGCGCCGCGATTGGCCGCCTCCATGATCGAGGGGCCACCGCCTGAACACACGACGAACTGTCGCTTGCCGTTCGCGTCCACCGGCACCTGGCTGACGATCTGCGCGAGGCGGCGGGCCTCGTCATAATAGCGGGATTTCGCGACGAGGTTCTGGGCGATGCGGCGCGCGCGATCATCTTGTGCCGCGTCGAGCATCGCCTGCGCCTTTTCGGGTTCGGGAATGCGCGCCGAACCGTAAAAGACGAAGGTGGAGGCAATATTGGCCTCATCCAAAATCAGGTCGGGCTTCAGCAGCTCAAGCTGGAACCGCACCGGCCGCAAATCTTCGCGCAGCAGGAAGTCCATGTCCTGAAACGCCAGGCGATAGGCCGGATCGGCGGTTTGCGGGGTGTGGGCGATGCCGCGCGCGGTTTCGGCATCCTGGCGCGCGCGCGCGAACACGCGCTGGGGGAGTTTCGGGTCGGTCATCGGTCCCGTCTAACCGCTCTGGAGGCAAGAAGAAACGGATCAGCGGCAAAAACCCGCGCGGTCATCCTCCAGATGGAGGTGGTCGTAATGCGCCGCGTTGTAATCAGGGCTGAGCACGGTCCCGAACCGCTTGCAGGCGGAGGCATGGATTATCCGCATAAACTCCCGCTCGCGGGTGTCGCGCGATCGCCAGCCATCGCGCACGCTGACCCGCCGCCCGTCGGCCAGGATGAACGCGCTCACATCCACCGCATTGCCAATCGCATGGCCCGACCGGCGGGTATAGGCAGGCGCGGTGCCGATCGTGTTGCGGCAGGCATAGCTGCCATAGCTTTCGATGCGGACCAGGTCGCTGCCCAGGATCTGGCGGGCGGCAGGCGCAAGCGCGAACCGCGCCCAGCCGATGAAACTGCGCGCAAGGCCGCAACGCATCCCCTTCAGCCCGCTGACCGGCACGCCGACATCGCTAAGCTGTACCGCGCCGATCAGCGAACAGCCGCTGCCAAAGTCGCGGTCGGGGATGGGGGAATAGCGCACACCCGCGCGCGCCAGATCGGCAAGGCACGTCGCCGTCTCGCGGTCGGTTGGCGCGGCGAGAACGGGCGGGCGCGATGCAGGCGGCCGCGTGGGTGGCGCACGGTCGCCAATCCCACAGGCAGTGAGGAGGAGGCAGAGGAGAATGGTCGCGCCACGCATGCCGCGCGACGATAGGGTCGGTTCGCCCGATCGCGCAATGGTGGCGTAACGCCGAACCACGCCGATCAAAGCGGCTTGACGCCGCGCCCGCGATCGTTAGGGCGGTCGACGGGCCACGCGGTCCCAACGCCGCGCGTGCTCTCTGTAAGGAGAGACTGACATGACTGAATCTGCTGCGATCGACGCCAATCGTGCGTCTGCAACCCAAAAACCCGCCACAAAACCTGCTCGGCCGTTCTTCTCGTCGGGGCCGTGCGCCAAGCCGCCGGGCTGGGATGCGGCCAAGCTCGCTACCGGATCGCTTGGCCGTTCGCATCGGTCGAAAATCGGCAAAGCGCGGCTGCAACATGCGATCGACCTCACCCGTCGCGTGCTGCGTGTGCCCGAGACGCACCGCATTGGCATCGTGCCCGCGTCCGACACCGGCGCTTACGAAATGGCGATGTGGACGATGCTGGGCGCACGGCCCGTGACCGCGCTGGCGTGGGAAAGCTTTGGCGAGGGCTGGGTCACCGATGCGGCCAAGCAGTTGAAGCTCGATCCCATCGTGATCCGCGCGGATTATGGCGCACTCCCCGATCTGGGCGCGGTCGACTGGAACCATGACGTGTTGTTCACCTGGAACGGCACGACGAGCGGCGTGCGCGTGCCGGATGGCGGCTGGATTGCAGACGACCGGCAGGGCCTGAGCTTCAACGATGCGACGTCGGCGGTATTTGCCTATGATATGCCGTGGGACAAGCTCGATGTGACGACTTTTTCCTGGCAGAAAGTGCTGGGCGGCGA
>DHHS01000067.1 GCA_002403415.1 Sphingomonas sp. UBA4766
GGACGGCGCGACGAGGAAGGCATCGGATGCTTCGAAATCGACATAGCTACCTGCGCTTTGCCCCATCACGTTGAGCCGCAACCCGACGGGACCGAAATCGCGGTTCACGTCCACCGTCCCGCGAAACTGGTCGAAACTGCCGCCGTTCAGCGACACTTCGGTGATCGGCGTCGCGACCGGCACCTTGGTGACGGTGTTGACCGCGCCCGCCGGCTGCGCCTGGCCATAGAGCACCGATTGCGGGCCCTTCACGAACTCGACGCGCTCGACATTGGCGAAATCGCGCGGCGTGTAGATTTCGGCGACGCGGTAGCCGTCGCGGTAATTGACCCCCGCCGTCGAAAAGCCCCGGATGACATACCATTGCGACGGCGTGTTGCCATAGCCCGCGACTGACTGGACGCCCGCGACCGTCTCGGCCAGCTCGCGCGGCTGGGTGATGTAGCGATCGGCAAGCACGGTCTTGTCGACCAGCTGCACGCTTGCTGGCGTTTCGATAAGCAGCGTCTCCAGCCGGGTCGCAGAGGTGGCGGTGGGCGGCGAATACTCCGCTGGGCGAATGCCGGTGACGACGATGTCGGCCGGAAGCGGACGCGGCTTTTGGGTTTCGGGCTTGTCCTGCGCGATGGCGGGCGATGCAGCCAGCAGGCTGGCGACGATAGCAATGATTGAGGTTTTCACGTCGGGTTCCCCTTGAAGCTGAATGGCTGTCGGTCAGCTCGCGGCGATCAGCCGCTTGAGCTTGGCAAGGGCAGTGTCCTGCCCCTCCTGGTGGTCGATGGTGGTCACGAATTCGCCCTGTCGCCCCATCAGGAAGACGGTCGCGGTGTGGTCGATCGTGTAGTCGCCGCCCCGTTGCGGCACCGTCTCGTAGAAAACGTGATACGCCTTCACGACTTGCGCGATCTGCGCATTGGTGCCCGTCAGGCCTATGATCGGCGTACCGAACAGCGCGACGTACTGGCCGATGTCAGCCGGTTTATCGTGGCCGGGATCGACAGAGACGAAGACGATGTTGAACTTGTCTCCATCGGCACCGAGGCCTTTTCGCAACGCTGCCATCCGGTTGAGCGTCGTCGGGCAGACATCCGGGCAGCGCGTGAAGCCGAAGAAGATCGCGAAGGGCTTGCCCTTCAGCGTTTCGTTACTCACCGCCTTGCCCGCTGGATCGGTCAGCACGAACGGGCCGCCGATCGTGCTGGCGTAGCTTTGCGCAGGCGTGACCGGCGCGCTTCGCCCCTGCAAGAACAGATAGGCCGCAACGCCCGCCGCCAGCGCGACCAGTCCCCACAGCGCGATGCGAACCACGCGCAGGCGTCCGCCTGCCTCAGTGCCCGGCATGATCGCCGCCTTCCGGGCCGGCATAGGCGATCGCCTCGACCTCGAAGTTGATTTTGACCTTGCCAGCACGCTGGAAGCGCAGTTCGGCGGGGACCATCGCGCCCTGCTTGAGCGGCCCTTTCAGGCCGATGAGCATGATGTGAAAACCGCCGGGTTTGAGCGCGACAGAGGAGCCGGCTGGTATCTCCAGCCCGCCCGGCAGTTCGCGCATGCGCATCACGCCGCCGGGCATTGAAACCGTGTGGATCTGCACCTGTTCGGCGGCAGGCGAGGTCGCCGAGATCAGGCGGTCGGCCTGCTTGCCGTTGTTGGTGATTGTCAGGAAACCGCCGCCAGCGCTCTGGCCGGGGGCAGTCTCTCGCGACCAGGGATGGCCGATCTTGAGAGCGCCGACGGTGAAGCCGTGCGCGGCGAGTGGTGCGGCGATGATCGCAGCGGTAAGCGCGAGGATGTGTCGGGCATAGGTCATCGGTCATTCTCCGAATGGATTGAAAGCGAAGTCGCCGAGGCGGTGGCCGGCCCGACCGCCAAGGGCGTGATGTGGAAGGGCGTGAACAGCAGGATCGCGAGCCAGGCGGATCGCCTGATCCGGCGCAGCTTGCGGATGTGCCACGGGAGCGGCGGCGCGGCGGCTGTCATGCCCACCCCCGTGCATCGCGCAGTGCGCGGTCGAGCACTTCGGCCACTTCGCGGCGCTCATAAAGGGCAAGGCATTTGCCGACTTGGTGCCGCTCGCCGCGAAATCGCAGCCACAGCGTCAAGTCGATCGGCGACCGCTCGACCGTCTCAATCCGTGCCCAGAAGGCTGGCATGGTGACGGTGCGGCCATCGCTGCCGTGCCAGACAAGTTCATTGCCACGCAGCGACACTTGTTCAGCAGGGGGCGGACGCCGCCGGAAGATGACACGGGCGCCTGTGAGCAGCGCGATGTCGAACAGCGAGAAGATGGCGACCGGCCAGGCACCGATCACCACGAAGCGAGCGGATAGCAGCAGCAATGTGATTCCGGCGGCGATCATCACATGTATAACCGGCAGTGGCATCGTCGAGCGGTTCGCCTGCATATGCAGATCGAACGCGCCCCCGCGCGACCGCTCGGGTCGCGCGACGACATGATAAGTCATTGAATGTATCTCTCGTCACGGCGCACCGCTGCGACGATGGGCAGCGGGCGGGTCAGCAGATCAGGCGGATATGATCAGCCGAAGACCGGCGGCGCGCGTAGCGGCGGTCGCAGACGAGAGGGCGCAGGTTGAGCGCGGGAGACGACGGGCAGGAACCCGAGCGCGAGGACATAGGCGATGGCAAGCCCGAGCAGCACCAGGTCGGCACCCGGTGCTGCCGCCATGTTGAGCCCGGAAAAGGCGCATGGCGGATGGGTATTCGTGCCATCCTGATGATCACCGCCGTGATCGACCGTGCCCTTGCCAAGGTCCATCGCCACCATCTGCGGGCCTTGGCCGGAACATAGCGACACCATGACCGTGCCGTTCGACGGCATGACCATGAACCCCTGCGGCACGATCGCCTTGGCGAGCAGCGCCATCGCGACCAACAGAAATGCCAGCCGCTGATGCTTCAGGAAATAGGCGCGCCAAATTTGCATTGACCCCTTGATAGGCCGATTATGGCGACCTGTCATCCGGGACGAGCGGCTCTCTGGCGTCAAAAGCACGAGCCAGTTCCTTGCCGCGCCGTAGAGCGATCGCCACAATAAGGCTCGGTCGTCAGCCGCCTACAGCGGATCCCGCGCGAGTTCGGCCTCTACTTCCTTCAGGGTGCTCGCGAATTTTTCCGATTTCAACAAGGCCTTCCGGACTGCCTCGGCGACATGCAGACTCCCCGCAAGATCGCTCGGATAATGGACACCACCGGTTACCCGTCGCCAGGCTACCCGGTCCGCCTCCGCCAATGCATCAGCCGACCTGTTGGGGTCGGCCGGGTGAATTGAACCAAGCCGGAGAAACGGGCGCTCGGCGGATGAGGTGGACATTACTTGTCCGAATATGCACCGGGAAGGCTTGCAATCTTGATTTCGGGTTTATATCGAAAATTGATGTTACCTTATAACGTCTCATTATGCTTATGGCGGGGATCAATGCCATTGAACTGCGCGAATCGGATGATGCTTGCATCTACGGCTTTAGCGTTTGCCGCCTTTCCTGGACACGCGATGGCTCAAACCTCAGCATCGGCTGATCCTTCGGGCGATGATCCGACTGTCCTCTCGACGGTGGACGACATTGTTGTCACGGCGAACAAACGCGAACAACCGCTCGGGAGCGTGGCGGGCAGCGTCGCTGCCATTGACGAGAAGCGGCTCAACCTGATCGGCGCGCAGGATGCCAATGCGTTGATCGGTCGTGTCGCCGGCCTTTCGGCGGAGACCAGCCAACCCGGTTTCAATCGCTACATTATCCGGGGCGTCAATGCAGGCGGGCAGTTCGGCTGGCGGCAAGGCGCAGCGACCGCGATCTACCTCGACGAAACGCCGCTGACGACGCGCACGAACTTCTTTTTCGCCAGCCCGGACATCAATCTGTTTGATATAGAAAGGATCGAAGTCCTGCGCGGACCGCAGGGAACCCTCTATGGATCCAGTGCGATCGGCGGCGCGATCCGCGCCGTCCCCAACCGTCCCGATTATGCGACATTCGCGATAAAGGCTGAAAGCGAGGTCTCGCAAACGGAGGATGCCGGAAACCCGAACTACGCCCTTCGAGGCGCAGTCAATCTGCCGATCGTCAAGGGTCGCGCGGCCTTGCGCCTAGTTGGAGAATACACCAGCAATGCGGGCTTCATTGACGCCATTCTGCTGCGAACACAGGATTACATTGCGGAGGCACGGACGGCACCGCGCATCCGTGACTATAACGACACCGAGCGGCTCACTTTGAGGGCAACTTTGGGGTGGCAGCCTACCGAGGGATTAGAAATTCTCCCATCGCTGTTGTATCAGCGCAACCGGGCCGGAGGGGCTGGCGATTTCGCGCTGAACGCGTTCGGCAACAAGAACAGAGCAACGATATTTGCATTCAACCCTGCTTTTGAAGCCGATGGCAGGGCCTATGAATTTGTCGATGACGAACTGCTGATCGGGAGCCTTAAGGTCTCGGCTGAAATCGATGCGCTAGGCGGGTTATCTCTGGTGAGTGCCACGGCTTATCAGGATCGCACCGCGCGGTCGCGCGATGACTCCATCGCGGCTAATGGCGGCTTCGTGAGCGCCTATGGGCTCGATCCCGATTATCGTGGCCTTGACCCGTTCTTTGCAGAATATGGTACCGGCATTCGCCAGTTCACGCAGGAAGTGCGGCTGGTCACGACAGGCTCGCAACGCCTGCAACTTGTGACCGGTTTGTATTACAGCAATCTCCGGCAGACCGACACCTTGGTATACAGCTTTGAGGGCGCTCCACAGGCAGTGTTCGACACATACGGCATCGTTGCGCCCACAGCCTATGACGGCCGTGATCGGTTTCGCGAGCAAGAATATGCCGCGTTTGTAAACGCCGAATACGCGTTAACGCCGCGGTTGAAGGTCACGGCAGGCGCGCGGCTGACGCATTATCGCCAAAGGCTTTCCCGGGGCGCGGCGTTTCCGGCATTCGATGATCCGGGTGATCTTGCAACCCCGACCATTCTCACCGCGAACGAAACCAAAGTAACGCCACGCGCGATCTTGTCCTATGCGCCGAACGATGGCGTGCTGCTTTACGGTTCGGCTGCACAAGGGTTCCGGACCGGGGGCGGCAATCCGCCAGAAAATCTTCGTGGCTCCTGTCCCAATCGCGCCTCGCTCCCGGCTCAGCCCGACCAATTCGATGCGGACAGCGCCTGGTCTTATGAGGTCGGCGCAAAGATCCGGGCGCTGGGTGGTCGCCTTTCCGTCAATGCAGCGGCTTTCCGGATTGACTGGTCAAACATCCAGACAGCCGTGGTGTTCACGTGCAGCGATGACTCTGTCGTCTCGTTCGTTGACAATGCGGGTAATGCGCGGATCGAAGGCCTTGAGCTCGAGGCCAGTTTCGGGCTGACATCGACCCTGACCGCAAACCTTACGGCAGGTTACACGCGCGACCGGTTTACCCAAGATGCGCCTCAGGCGGGTAAGGCAAAGGGCGATCCGCTGGGCTATGTTCCTGAGTGGACGGTCAATATTGGTCTTGATTATCAGGCTCGCACCCCACTTTTCGGCGGGTGGCGGCCCTATGGCACGGCCGACTATCGCTATGTCGGTCCGCGGGACGATCCCAATTTCGGCGTTCGCGCCAATCCCGATTTCGGCGCCGATCTCCCGAGCCAGAACATCGTGGATGCCAGAATTGGGCTTCGCGACGAACGGTTTGATATCTCGTTGTTCGTGCGCAACCTGACCAATGCCGATGTCGCGCTTTCGCAATTCGGGCTGTTCGCGACGAACGCCTTCCAACCGACGGGCTTCGACACGAGAACCCAGCGCGAGCAGGTTGTTCTCCGTCCGCGCACGTTCGGTCTCACTGCCAGGGTGCGCTACTGATGACTAAAATCTTGCTGGAAGCCCGCGCGCTGACCAAGCGTTATGGCGATCATCTGGCGCTCGATTCGCTAAATATCGCGGTTGGCGCTGGTGAAACGGTATGCCTGCTCGGCGCGAACGGGGCGGGCAAGACGACCACGATCAACCTGTTCCTCGGCTTTACCGCGCCGACATCGGGCCAGGCGATCGTGGGGGGGAAGGATGTCGCCCTCGATCCGGCGGGCGCACGCGCGTTGCTCGGCTATGTGGCGGAAGTGGTGAGCCTGTATCCGGCGCTGACGGGGGCGGAGAACCTCGTCTTTTTCAACCGGCTGGCGGGGCTGACAACCGATATCGGCCAGCGCGACGACATTTTGGCGCGGCTGCGCTTTCCGCTCGCGCAGATCGATCAGGCGGCGGGCAGCTATTCCAAGGGGATGCGCCAGAAGCTCGGGCTTGCCATCGCGCTGATGAAGGGCGCGCGCGCGATATTGCTCGACGAGCCGCTGTCCGGGCTCGATCCGGCTGCGGCCAATGATCTGGTCGGCGTGCTGCGTGAGACGGCGGCGGGCGGCACCGCGCTGCTCATCTCTACCCACGATATCTTCCGCGCCAAGGATGTCGCCGACCGGATCGGCATCATGCGACACGGGCGGCTCGTCGACAGCGTTGATCCGGCGCAGCTGAGCGGCCTCGAGCTCGAACGTCTTTACCTCACGCATATGGCGGAGCGCGCGGCATGACGGCGGCGGGGGCGATCATCGGCAAGGATTGGCGCGAATTCACGCGCGACCGGCGGCTCATGGTCATGGCGGGGCTGGTAATCTTGCTCGCGCTGGCTGCGGTGGTGACGTCGTTCGCCCGCGTCTCGGCCTATGAGACCGATCGGCAGGCGACCGAGCGCCGCGACCGAACGACATG
>DHHS01000091.1:0-2821 GCA_002403415.1 Sphingomonas sp. UBA4766
CTTCGCCGCAGATATAGGCGCCCGCGCCCCGGTGGACGAACACGTCGAAATCATAGCCCGACCCGCACGCATTCTTGCCAACAAGCCCCGCCGCATAGGCCTCCGCCACGGCGGCGAACAGCGTCTCGGCCTCGCGGATATATTCGCCGCGAATGTAGATATAGGCCGCCCGCGCGCGCATTGCGAAGCCCGCGATCAGCGCGCCCTCGATCAGCTTGTGCGGATCATGGCGGATGATCTCGCGATCCTTGCAGCTTCCCGGCTCGGATTCATCGGCGTTGATGACCAGAAAATTGGGGCGGTCGGCACGCGGCTCCTTGGGCATGAAGCTCCATTTGGTGCCGGTCGGAAAGCCCGCCCCACCGCGCCCGCGCAATCCGCTCGCCTTGATCCGGTCGATAATCGCGTCCTGCCCGATGTCGAGCAGCGCCTTTGTCGCGTCCCAGTCGCCCCGCCTGCGCGCGGCGTCCAGGTTCCACGGCTGGAACCCGTAGACATTGGTGAAAATGCGGTCCTTGTCAGCCAGCATTTAACGCGCCTTTGTCAGCAGCTTGTTGATCGCGACATACGCGCCGACCGCCACCGCGATCGCCACGCCCAGCACGATCAGGCCGAACGCCAGCTTCAACAATGAAACGAGCACGAAAATGGCGAGCAGCGCAAAGCCGATGGCGATCAGGATGTTCATGCCCATTCTCCCCGATAATCGTGATTCTCGTCCACCATCGCGACGAGCGTGGTCGGCCCGCCCTCCGGACAGCTTGCTTGCCGCCCGGTTTGCGAGCCGGGCTTTGGCGTCTCGCCGCGCGCCAGCGCTTCGAGCACGGCGGTGGTGCGATCATAGTCCAGATCTTCGAAATTATCGTCGTTGATCTGCACCATCGGTGCATTTGCACAGGTGCCCAGACACTCAACCTCGGTGAGCGTGAACAGGCCATCGGGCGTCGTCTTGCCCTTGACCAGCCCGTGATTCTTGCACGCCTTCATCACCTCGTCCGAACCGGCCAGCAGGCACGGCGTCGTCCCGCACACCTGCACATGATAGCGGCCGACGGGCGCGAGGTTGAACATCGTGTAGAAGCTCGCGACTTCGTAGACACGCATATAGGGCATGCTCAGCTCGCGCGCGACGAACTCGATCACCGGCACCGGCAGCCAGCCTTGCGTGTGCGTTTCCGCCCCCACCTGCCGCTGCGCGAGATCGAGGAACGGGATCGACGCGGACTGCTGGCGACCGGGCGGATAGCGACCGACGATTTCCTTCGCCTTCGCGGCATTCTCCGGCGTCCAGGCGAAATCGCCCCAGCGCGCGCGGGTTTCAGCTTCATCGGGGATATGGGGAGTGTCAGCCACGGTTCAGCGCGCGTCCGACAGCTCGAGGCGCCGCTCGACCCGCGCAAGCCGCTCGTCGAACTTGTCCATGCGATTGTTGAGACCCGACAGGCTAATCAGAATCCCGCCCAAATGCTCATCAACAGCGGACAGGCGCGATTTCACGATCTGCATATCATCTTCCATATTGGTCAGCCGGTCGTCGATCCGGCGCAGGCGCTCCAGAATCAGGTTCTCGACATTTTCGGTCATGCCAAAGCTCCTTCGCTCGGGGTTTGCGATAGCACGAAATCGGCGGCGAGCGGACATGGGCGGGCCATCAAAGCACCTCCAGCGCCGCGCGCGTCATTTCGCTCGGGTTGATGCCCGTATTGGGTTCACCTTCGCGGTCGATCATCAGGATATGACATTCGGCATCGGCAAAGGGCCGGTGCTCGGTGCCCTTGGGCACGACGATCATCTCGCCCGCCTTCAACCGCCGCACGCCGTCGCGGAATTCGATGCCGAGCTCGCCCGACACGACGAAGAACAGCTCGTCGGTATCGGCATGCGCGTGCCAGCTGAATTCGCCCTGCACCTTCGCCACGCGGATTTCATTGCCGTTGTAATGGCCGATGATGCGCGGATTCCAGTGGTCCGCGAACTGCGCGAGCTTGTCGGCGAGGTTGAGGGTGGCGGGAGTGTTAGGCATCTAGCCGTGCCCGGTCTTGGTGTCGGCCTTCGAGCGCATTGATCCTCAGCCGCCCAACAATCGTCAACACATAGGCGGCCGTGAGCGGGACAAGAATTGGCCAACCCTCGATCCCCCTAGTCCACACGACATAAACGAGGGCGATGAAGATCGGGATCCTTATGGCGATTAAGATCAACCGAAATTGAACAAGGTCGTTCACCGGTCGCACTCCCCGAACACAATGTCGAGCGCGCCCAAGATCGCCGTCGTGTCCGCCAGCATGTGGCCGCGCGACATAAAATCCATCGCCTGCAGGTGCGAAAACGCCGTCGGGCGAATCTTGCAGCGATACGGCTTGTTGGTGCCGTCGCTCACCAGATACACGCCGAACTCGCCCTTGGGGCTTTCGGTCGCGACGTACACTTCGCCGGCGGGCACATGGAACCCTTCGGTATAAAGCTTGAAGTGGTGGATCAGCGCTTCCATCGACTGCTTCATCTCGCCGCGCTTGGGCGGCACCACCTTGCGGTCGAGGCTGGCGATCGGCCCGTCGGGCATCTCGGCAATGCACTGGCGGATGATCTTCGCCGACTGGCGCACTTCCTCGACGCGGACCATGAAGCGGTCATAGCAATCGCCGCGCGTGCCCACCGGCACGTCGAAATTCATCTTCGCATAGGCGTCATAGGGCTGCGACTTGCGCAAATCCCATGGGATGCCCGCCGCGCGGATCATCGGCCCCGAAAAGCCCCATTTGATCGCGTCCTCGCGGCTCACCAGCGCGATGTCGACGTTGCGCTGCTTGAAGATGCGGTT
>DHHS01000091.1:3120-4549 GCA_002403415.1 Sphingomonas sp. UBA4766
TGCGCTGCTTGAAGATGCGGTTGTCGGCGACCAGGCTGATCGCATCCTCGAACAGGCGCGGCAGGCGCGTGTCGAGCCAGTCGCCAATGTCGCTCAGCAGCTTGAGCGGCACATCCTGATGCACGCCGCCGGGGCGAAAATAGGCGCCGTGCATCCGCGCGCCCGACGCGCGTTCGAAGAAGTTCAGGCAATCCTCGCGAACTTCATACATCCACAGCCCCGGCGTCAGCGCGCCGACATCGATGACGTGGCTCGCCAGATTGAGCATGTGGTTGGAAATGCGGGTCAATTCCGCAAACAACACCCGCAGATATTGCGCGCGGATCGGCACCTCAAGATCGAGCAGCTTTTCGACCGCGAGCACATAGCTATGCTCCATGCACAAAGGCGAGCAATAATCGAGCCGGTCGAAATAGGGTAAAGCCTGAAGATAAGTCTTATACTCGATCAGCTTTTCGGTGCCGCGGTGCAGCAGGCCGATATGCGGGTCGAGCCGTTCGACAATCTCGCCGTCCAGTTCCATCACCAGCCGCAACACGCCGTGCGCCGCCGGATGCTGTGGCCCGAAATTGATCGTGTAATTCTCGATCGCGATTTCGCCCGTTTCGGGGTCGATGGTGGGTGCCGCGTCGCTCATTTCTTGCCCTCCGGCTCGGCCTTTTCATCGCCGGGCAGCACATAATCGGCCCCTTCCCAGGGCGAGGTGAAGTCAAATGTGCGGAAATCCTGCGCCAGCTTCACCGGCTCATACACGACCCGCTTCGACCGCTCCGAATAGCGCAGCTCGACATAGCCGGAGAGCGGGAAATCCTTGCGCTGCGGATGGCCGCGAAACCCGTAATCGGTCAAAATACGGCGCAGATCGGCATTGCCGCTGAACAACACGCCATACATGTCGTAAACTTCGCGCTCCAGCCAGCCCGCGACCGGCCAAATGCCCGTCACCGACGGCACCGGCTGCACTTCGTCCGTCGTCACCCGCACGCGGATGCGATGGTTGCGGGTGAGCGACAGCAGCATGTAACATACGTCAAACCGCTCTGGCCGCTCAGGGTAATCGACCCCGGCGATTTCCATAAGCTGCTGATATTCCAGCCCCGGCGTATCGCGCAGCAGCACCATCGCCTCGACCAGCCGGTCACGCGCGATCGTCAGCGTCACTTCAAACGCCGCATCGAGGGTATCGACGATCAGGTCGCCAAGCGCCGCCTGCGCGGCCTCAATCACGCCGTCATTGGCGCGATAGGCAGGTGCAGGCGCTTTCACCGGTCCAAACTCCCGACCCGCCGGATTTTGCGCTGCAACTGCATGATGCCATAGAGCAGCGCCTCGGCGGTCGGCGGGCAACCGGGGACATAAATGTCCACCGGCACGATCCGGTCACACCCGCGCACAACGCTATAGCTATAGTGATAATAGCCGCCGCCAT
>DHHS01000091.1:4847-16741 GCA_002403415.1 Sphingomonas sp. UBA4766
TGATAATAGCCGCCGCCATTGGCGCACGAGCCCATCGAGATGACGTATTTCGGGTCCGACATCTGATCGTAAACCCGGCGCAGCGCGGGCGCCATCTTGTTGCACAGCGTGCCCGCGACGATCATCACATCCGACTGTCGGGGCGAAGCACGCGGTGCCGCGCCAAATCTTTCAAGGTCATAGCGCGGCATGTTCACATGAATCATCTCAACCGCGCAGCACGCCAGACCAAAGGTCATCCACCACAAGCTGCCGGTGCGCGCCCATTGGAACAATTCCTCGGTCGACGTGACCAGAAACCCTTTGTCGCCCAGTTCAGCATTGATATCGTTCAGGAATCCGACATCAGGCAGCGTGCCCCTCGCCGGGGTCAGCGCGGCATCGGCGGGCGCCTTGGACAATTCTACTCCCAATCGAGTGCTCCCTTTTTCCAAGCATAAGCAAGGCCCAGCGCCAGTTCGGCAATGAACACCATCATCGCAAACCACGCCGTCCAGCCCAGGCTGAATACCGACACCGCCCAGGGGTAAATGAACGCCGCTTCGAGATCGAACACGATGAACAGGATCGCGACCAGGTAAAACCGCACGTCGAATTGGCTGCGGCTGTCCTCAAACGCGGGAAAGCCGCATTCATATTCGGTCAGCTTTTCGGGCGTCGGGTTATGCGTGCCGGTCAGCCGCGCGACCAGCATCGGCAAAAACACAAAGGCCGATGACAGCACCAGCGCAACCGCCAGAAACAGCAAAATCGGCAGATATTGGGCCAGTGTCGGGCCCAGATTCTGGCTCAATGTCGGGGACAGGTCGACCAAATCCGCTCTCGCTTTTGTCCATGAAGGGCGATGATTGCCGGGCTTCTAGGACGATGCTGCGGCACGGGCAAGGCCACGATGGTGCGGTGCCGTGGAAAAGCCCAATATCGCTTAAAAAGCTCGGAAAAAATGCGCGGCTGAGCGGGCTATCCGATCACTTCATCGCGGTCGACGCCCCAGATCCGGTTCACCTCGACATAGCCGCTGCGCCCCATCACATCGAGCAGGCACCAGCCGCGCGCGCATTTGCTCACGCGCCCGACCACGCCGGGCGCGGCCCGCCACAGCAGCTTCGCGCCAAATCGCGGCGATTCGAGCAATTCGGCAACGGTCCCCATGACAAAGCCCGTGCGGGTTTCGCTGAGCAGATTGGCCTGAATCCACCCCTGCGCGCCGTCCGGGTCTTCGACCTTGCGCCATTCCCTATAAACCATGAGCACGCGCACCGGCAGCCCGCTGCGCTGATACAGCCAGATCGCGGGAAACTCCCGCCCCGGCCCGGTCCGCATCCGGGCTTTCGACGCCTTGATCGACATGTAAAAGGGCGTCTGCGCCTTTTGCGCGGATGCTGCTGCTGGCACGGACAGGCACCATGCGACCGCTGCGATCACCATCCATAGCCCGCCACGCATTGCCCACCCCCATTTTGCTGATCCTGTCGCACTCTCTCCTAACGCTGCCCGCCCATCTGCATCAACCACCGTTGACGCGGACAAAACCACAGGCCAAGCCATCATCATGCCCGAAATGAGACGCCCCCTGCCCCGCGTGCCCAATCCCAAGGTCGTGGTGACGCGCGAATTGTCCGACGACGTCATGGCGCGCATGGAGCAATTGTTCGACGCATCGCTCAACCGCGACGATACGCCCTACAGCCGTGAACGGCTGGCGGCGGCGGTGCAGGATTGCGACGTGCTGGTCCCCACCGTCACCGACGATATCGACGCCGCACTCATCGACAGCGCGGGCGAGCGGTTGAAGCTGATCGCCAATTTCGGCGCGGGTGTGAATCACATCGACCTGAAGGCCTGCCGTCGCCGCGGGATCATCGTCACCAACACCCCCGGCGTCTTGACCGAGGATACCGCCGACATGACGATGGCGCTGATCGTGTCGGTGCCGCGCCGCCTGGCAGAGGGCGAAAAGCTGGTCCGGTCGGGCCAGTGGAAGGGGTGGAGCCCGGGCGGGATGCTTGGCCACCGCATCGGCGGCAAGGCGCTGGGCATTATCGGCATGGGGCGGATCGGTCAGGCGGTCGCGCGGCGCGCGCGCGCCTTTGGCCTGTCGATCCATTACCACAACCGCCACCGTCTGCCCAAGGTGGTGGAAGCCGAACTGGGCGCGCAGTGGCACCCCAATCTCGACGAAATGCTGGGCAATATCGACATTTTGACGCTGCACACCCCGCGCAATGCCGATAGCGAAAATTTGCTGAGTGCGGAGCGGATCGCGCTGTTGCGGGCGCATGTCTATGTCATCAACACCTCGCGCGGCGGGATTGTGGACGAAGCGGCGCTGACCGATGCGCTCGAAAGCGGACGGCTGGCGGGCGCAGGCCTCGACGTTTGGCGGCATGAACCGCAGATCGACCCGCGCCTGCTCGCGCTGCCCAATGTCGTGATGACCCCGCATATGGGATCAGCAACGTTTGAGGGACGGATGGCCTCCGGCGAAAAAGTCATCACCAATATCCGCGTCTGGGCCGATGGCCACCGCCCGCCCGATCAGGTGCTGGAGGGGTGGGTTTAACGCGAACGTCCACCCTCCCCGTCAATCCCCCGTCAGGATCCGATCCACAAGCTGCTTCACCGTCGGCACAAAGCCGTTCGAATAGAACGGGTCCTGCTTGAATTTATACGCGCCGTGGCCCGCGAACATCAGATTGCGGTCGGCATCGCCGCCATGCGCAATCTCCTGCAACGTCTTTTGGATGCAAAAGCTGCGCGGATCGGCCAGCCGCCCGGTCGAATTACTCTCGCTGTCCATCCATGACGAAAAGGCACATTGCGACAGACACCCCATGCAGTCCGACTGATCCTTGCGAATTTCGGCCTTTTCCTCGGGCGTCACGAACACCAGCGTGTGATCGGGCGTTTTCAGCGCATCGGTAAAGCCAGCGCCGAACCAGGCGCGCGCGCGCATCAAATCACCCTTGGTCACCCAGAAATTCTTGCCCTTCACCCCAACGTCGAGCTGAAACTGATGGTCGCCCGCGCATTCCGTCGAATAGGGGATTTGCCGTTCCGACCGCGCCTCCAGCGCGCGCAGGAACGGATTGCGCACCGCGCTTGAATAAAAGCCGGTCGGCGAAAAACGGTGGAGCAACACTTCGCCCGGTTCGATCTGGGTCAACTTATCCTTCCACCCTTGCGGGATCGGGCTTTCCTGCGTCAGCAGCGGGCGGGTGCCGAATTGAAACGCGATCTGCCCCAGTTCGGGATTGTCGATCCACTCATTCCAGTCGCGCAGATACCACACCCCGCCCGCCATCACGATCGGCACCGAATCGGCAATCCCGCCCTCGCGCATTGTCTCGCGCAACGCTTTCACGCGCGGATAGGGGTCTTGCGGCTCGAGCGGGTTTTCAGCGTTCGACAGGCCGTTGTGCCCGCCCGCCAGCCAGGGGTCTTCATAAACAACGGCGGCCAGCCATTGCTGCGCCTTCGAATAGGCGCGCTTCCACAATGCGCGAAAGGCGCGGGCCGAGCTTATAATCGGCAAGTAATTAACTTCGTAAGAAGCTGCAATCTCAGACAATTTATAGGGCATCCCCGCGCCGCACGTGACCCCCGCAACCATGCCGCGCGTCCGTTCCAGCACGCCGTGGAGCACACGCTGCGCACCGCCCATTTCCCAAAGCACATTGATGTTGATCGCGCCCTTGCCGCCCGCAATCTCGAACGCGCGGCGCACTTGCTGCACGGCGCCCTCAATCGCGTAGTTGACCAGCTCCTCGTGCCGATCGCGCCGGGTCAGCGCGCGGTAGATTTGGGGTATGATCTGCCCATCGGCGTCATAGCTGTCCGCATTGACCGCCGAAACCGTACCAATGCCGCCCGCCGCGGCCCAGGCGCCCGCGCTTGCATGGTTGGTTGCCGCGACACCTTTGCCGCCCTCGACCAGCGGCCAAACTTCCTGGCCGCCATACACAATCGGCCTTACACCCTTGAACACCCAAATCTCTCCAGCAACCAAGCCATATTTATAGCGTAATATTGCCAATATTCGACAAGATTCTGCCTCATCCCAGAATATCGGGCACGCCGACCGCTTCGCCATAGAGCCGACGATACGCCGCCAGCATCGTCGCTTCATCATATTCGGCCGCCGCCCTGCGCCGATTCGCCTCGCCCAGGCTTTGACGGAAGGCGGGATTATCAACCATGATCTGCAGGATATCACGCAGCCACACTTCACCGGGCCCGCGCGCAATATAGGCCGCATTTTCGGGCGAAATCATGGTCGGCACATCGCCGACCGGCGGAGCGGCGATGGGCAGGCCGGCGGCCATCCCCTCCACCACTGCAATCGGGAATTGCTCGCTTCGCGACGACAGCGCGAGGATGTCGAACAGCCCGACATAACGCGCCGGATCGGGGAGGAAACCGGGCAGATGCACACGGTCGGCCATCCCCATGGCGGCCGCCGTTGCCTCAATCCGGCCACGTTCCGGCCCCTCGCCCACGATCACCAGCCGCACCCGCCCCGACAGGCCGCCCGCCGCGCGCACCAGCATCGGCAAGTCCTTCACCTCGCGCAGGCCTGCCAGCGTGCCGATCACCACCTCCCCCGGCTTGCGGCGAAAACCCGGAATCGCGGCGGGGTCGGGGCGGATCGCATAGCGGGCAACGTCAATCCCGTTGACGATGCGGTGAACACGCTCCGGGCGCTGCCCCCACCGTTTGCGGGCAATCGCCTCCAGCGTCGCCGATGGCACCACCAGTGCGTGGGCCGCCGCCAGCGCGATCCGGCGATACATGTTGCGCTGCGGCTTCAGCCCAGTGGCTTCGTCGGCGTTAAAACCGTCCTCGTGATGGACGACGGGCGGCATCCCCTTGCCAAAGACCCGGCGCGCCATCACCCCGTCGATCGCGCCCCAATTATAGCTGAGCACCAGATCGAACCGACGCATATAGCGCGCCAGCGCCTCATACCGCGCGACCGATGGCTTGCCGGTCAGCGGCGGCGGATTTGCCGCGATCTCATAGGCGATGCCCGACGCAATCGCGCGGCGTGCGCCCAATGCCTCGCCCACCCCCGACACAATGGTGTGGCGCGCCCGGTCGCCGAACAAGTTCATCAGCCGCACCGCGCGCGCTTCCTTGCCGCCCAGGTCAAAGCTGGAATGCAGATGCAGGATATGGAGCGCCGCCGCCATTACCGGGGTTCGATAGCGCGGATCACGCCGCTTGCCAGCCCCTTAAGCCGCAATCCGCGCGAGCAGGCGGTCGATCGCGGCGGACGCGACCGGCTCCTCAAGGGTCGGCGCATGGCCACAGCGCGGCACCGTCACCAATTCGGCATCGGGCAAGGCAGCGGCCATGCGCTGCGCGACATCGGCGGAAAAAATGTCCGAATGTTCGCCGCGCACAATCGTGACCGGCCGGTCCCGCAACTGATCGAGCGCGCGCCACATATCGGGCCCCGCCTCGTTGCCGGGGACGCGGAACGGCTCGGCAATCTTCATGTCATAATCAAGCACAATCCGCCCTGCGCTATTCAGCCGGTAAAGCCGCTTGGCCATCGCCAACCAGTCGCCAATGCCATAATCGGGATAGACGTCGCGATTGGCTTCCGCCACCGCGCGGGCGGCATGCATCCAGGTCGGCCAGGTGTGGCTGCGCCCGACATAGCCCCGAATCCGCGCCAGCCCCGCCGGATCGATCTCGGGCCCGACATCGTTCAGCACGGCCCCGGCAAGCTGCTCATGCGCGGCGCCTGCCAACAGCATCGTCACAATTCCGCCCAGCGACGTGCCAATCGCCACATAACGGTCGCAGCCAAGGTCGGCGAGCAGCGCCTCGACATCCTGCACATAAACCAGCGGGACATAACTCATCGGGTCTTTGGCATAGCCGCTGTCGCCGCGCCCGCGCAGATTGAGCGCAAGCACGCGCCACTCAGCGCTCAGTCGCGCCGCCACGTCCTCATAATCTCGCGCATTGCGGGTCAGGCCGGGCAGGCACAGGATCGGCGGGCGCCCGGCGGCCTTGGCGGCGTCGCGCGGTGGATAATCGCGCGCGTGAAGGCGCACGCCATCGCGCGACCACCAATAGCGATTTTCCCACAACGGGTTTTGCGCAAACTTACTTTCTTGGCTGGCCATGTTGCGTCCCTGCCTCTTCCCGCCCCATATCGCGCCATGAACTCTTGCCCGCAACCCGCTGCCTATACGCCCGCGACGGATATTCTGTCGCTCGGCACCGACTTTTACGATCCGGTCCAGGCGGCGGAGTTCCCGATGGCGCGATTGCGCTTTCGCAATGATCGCTGGGCGGCGCGCGTTGGCCTTGGCGATCTGGATGAGGCGGCATGGATTGCCCATTTCGCACGGTTTCGGCCGCTGCCCGGCTCGCTGCCACAGCCGCTTGCGCTGCGTTATCACGGGCATCAGTTTCGCACCTACAACCCCGATATCGGCGACGGGCGCGGCTTTTTGTTCGCGCAGGTCCGCGATGACCGGGGCCGGTTGCTCGACCTTGGCACCAAGGGGTCGGGGCAGACCCCCTATAGCCGCTTTGGCGATGGTCGACTGACGCTGAAAGGCGGGGTGCGCGAAGTGCTCGCCACCGAAATGCTGGAGGCGCTGGGGGTGGAAACGTCCAAAAGCTTTTCGCTCATCGAAACCGGCGAAGCGCTGGAGCGCGGCGACGAACCCTCGCCGACGCGCTCGGCGGTGCTGGTGCGGCTGAGCCACGGGCATATCCGCATCGGCAGTTTTCAGCGGCTGGCCTATTTCGGCGATTCCGACGGGTTGCGCCGCCTGACCGACTATGTGCTGCGGCATTTTTATGGCGATGAGAGCGGCGACCCGGTGCGCCTGCTCGACCATGTGCTGGACGCAACGGCGCGGCTGGCGGGCCAATATATGGCGGCAGGGTTCGTGCACGGGGTGCTCAACACCGACAATATCAACCTGTCGGGCGAAAGTTTCGATTACGGCCCGTGGCGATTCGCGCCGCGGTGGGAACCGGGCTTTACCGCTGCTTATTTCGATCATCAGGGGCTTTACGCATTCGGTCGCCAGCCAGAGGCGATCCACTGGAACCTGATGCAGCTTGCGATTGCACTGCGCCCGATTGCCGACTCAGCGCCGCTGATCGACCTCCTCAACCTGTATGGCGAACGCTATCAGCACGCCGTCACTGCCGCATTTCTGTGGCGGCTGGGGGTGCGACCCCGCCAGCCTGCGGAGGATCAGGCGCTGCTTCAGGCGATCGAGCGCGGCCTGCGCACAACCGGCACGCCGATTGCGGACTTTTTCCACACAAGTTTTGGCGGGCGGATTGACGATAGCGTTGGCGATGCATTTGCTGAGGCACACGCGCTGCTTGGCCGCTATCGTCCGCGCCAGCACCGGCGCGACCGCTTCTGGGATGGCCCGCCCTGCGCCCTGCTGATCGAGGAGGTCGAACAACTCTGGGCCGCAATCGACCGCGATGACGACTGGGCGCCGCTTCACGCCAAGATCGCCGCCATCCGCGACTTTGGCGCAGCGCTTGCCGATTAATCGTCAAGCCTTGGCAAAGCGGCGCGACTTGGGGCAAGGCTGACAAAAGGACAGGGACAGGGCACATGGCCGGACAGGAAATTGTCTCGATTGAACCGGCGACCGGCGCCATTTTGTGGCGCAACATGCCGGGCAATGCCGATGAGGAAGTCGCCGTTGCGCGCGCACACTGGGCGGCATGGGCGGCGCAACCGCTTGCCTATCGGCTGGAGGCGCTGCGCCGTTTTGCCAATGTCGTGCGCGCTCGCACCGATGCCTTTGCCGATCTGATCGCGCGCGAAACCGGCAAGCCCCTGTGGGAAGCACGTACCGAAGTCGATACCGTCATCAGCAAGGTCAATATCTCCGCCACCGCCTTTGCCGAACGCACGCCACAGCGGCGGCTCGACAGCCAGCTTGGCGGACGCCTGACGCTGCGGCACAAGCCGCACGGGGTGCTGGCAGTGCTTGGCCCCTATAACTTCCCGGCGCATCTGCCCAATGGCCATATCGTGCCAGCACTGCTCGCCGGGAATGCTGTGGTGTTCAAACCTTCGGAAAAAACACCCGCAGTGGGCGCGTTTCTGGTCGATTGCTTTCATGAGGCGGGCGTGCCCAAGGGCGTTTTGCGCCTGCTCATCGGCGGCGCGGCAGAGGGGAAAGCGCTGGCCGCGCATCCCGACATTGACGGGTTGCTTTTCACCGGGTCTGCCCGCACCGGCATCGCGCTCAACCGCGCCTTTGCCGACACGCCCGAAAAGATCCTGGCGCTGGAGATGGGCGGCAACAACCCGATCATTGTGTGGGACACGCCCGACCTGCACTCGGCGGCGGTGCTTATCGTCCAGTCGGCCTTTACCAGCGCAGGTCAGCGCTGCACGGCGGCGCGTCGGCTGATTGTCGATGAACGGCTCCATGCGCCCTTGCTGGCCGAACTTGCCAAACTGCTCGACCGGGTGATCGTCGGCGATCCACATGCGGACCCGCAACCCTTTATGGGGCCAGTGATCGATAACGAGGCCGCCGACCTGCTGACGGAGAGTTTCTTGACGCTGATGTCGCGGGGCGGCCGACCCATTCGGCACATGCAACGCCCGGACGACAATCGGCCGTTCCTGACGCCCGGCGTGATCGACGTAACCGACATGAACGACCGGCCCGACGTCGAACTGTTCGGCCCGATCCTGCAGATGATTCGGGTAAACAGCTTTAGCGATGCCATTGCCGAGGCAAATAACACCCGCTACGGCCTGTCGGCGTCACTCGTCAGCCAGAACCCCGCGCTGTATGACCAATTCTGGGCCAATATCCGCGCCGGGATCGTCAATTGGAACAAGCCGACCAATGGCGCCAGCTCGTCGGCCCCCTTTGGCGGAATCGGCTGGTCGGGCAATCACCGGCCCAGCGCCTATTACGCCGCCGATTACTGCGCCTATCCGGTGGTCTCAAGTGAGGCGGATCAGGCCCGCGCGCTGATCGGCATTGGCCTGCGCGACGAATAGCGCCCGATATGTGCCGCGATAGCTCGGCTTCGCGCGCAAAAAGCATCGGTCGGTTGCAGCGGGCACCAGAGCGGCGCAGAGCAGGACGCAATGAGCGACATTGATTCTCCCTCAACCGGTCGGGTCGTGCTGGTCGGCGCTGGCCCCGGCGATCCCGATTTGTTGACGGTGCGCGGGCATAAAGCGCTGTTGAATGCGGACCTTGTCGTGCATGATGGCCTGGTCGATCCGCGCATTCTGGCGCTGGTGCCAGGCACGTCGCGCATCTCCGTCGCCAAGGCGCGCAGCCGCCACACGATGCGGCAAGAAGCGATCAACGACCTGCTGATCGCGGAGGCTCGACGCGGCAAGCTTGTGGTGCGGTTGAAAGGGGGCGACCCCTTCATCTTCGGGCGCGGTGGAGAGGAAGTCGAAGCCTGTCTCGCCGCCGGTGTGCCGGTTGAGGTTATCCCCGGCATCACTGCCGCAATGGGTGCCGCCGCCGGTGCGCTGATGCCGCTCACCCACCGCCATATCGCGAGCGCGATCACATTCGTCGCCGGCCAGTGCAAGGGATTGGCGGAACAGGACTGGACGGGCCTTGCAGGTGATGGCCGCACGCTGGTGATCTATATGGGGCTCGCCACTGCCGAGGCGATTGCCGACAAGCTCATCGGCGATGGCGTGCCACCCGCCATGCCCGTCGCCGTGCTGGAAAAGGGCGGCCGGCCCGACGCGCGCGTGCTGCGCGGCACGCTGATCGATCTGGCGGCGATGATCGCGCGCGAACGCGTCGAGAGCCCGGCACTGATCGTGGTCGGCATGGTGGCAGCAACGGCCAATACCGGGCTGACCACGATTGAGACATTGTTGGAGGATATTGCGTGAAGATCCTGACCGGAAATGATTTGCCGACGGGCGACGTGCTGTGGTGGACCGGCGATGGCTGGTCGCGCCATGTCGAGGATGCCGTCGATGTCGATGGCAATGGCGACGCGATTGCCCGGGCGGAGGAGGGCGCACGCCGCGTCAACATCCCCTATGTGATCGACGCCAATGCGACGCCGGACGGCCCCCGCCCTGCGCATATCAAGGACCGCGTCCGCGCGCTTGGCCCAACGGTGCGGCCCGATCTGACGCTGAAACCTGCCGACCCCGATGCCGGGGCTTGGGTGATATGATCGCCCGCCTCGCGCTCGCCCTTGCACTGGCGAGCCTCACCCCGGCGGCGCTCGCCACCCCGCCCGAGGCGCCCATCGCCAAGGCGCCGACGCGCCACATCACGCAGACCTATCTGCGCGCTGCCCCCGGCAAGCGCGCCGCGCTAATCGCCTATATCAAGCGCAATTGGTTCGCGATGGACCGGATCGGTATTCGGCAGGGGCTGTTCACCAGCTATGCGCTGATGGAACGCGCCGACAGCGAGCCCGCCGATTGGGACGTCATCGTCACCGTCGGCTATCCGACCGCGCAAGGCCATGACGCGCCGGGTGTCGCCGACGCATTCAAGAAAATCCGCGCAGCGCACCGCGAGATCAAGATCGAAGGCCAGGGCCTCGCGCAACTCGGCACGATCGTCCGCCACCACCCCCTCATTCTCGTGCAGCAGGGCAGCTAACGCATGTATAAATATGACACATATGACCAGGCGATCGTCGACGCTCGCGTCGACGAATTCCGTGATCAGGTGAACCGCCGCCTGTCGGGCGCGATCAGCGAGGATCAATTCAAGCCGCTCCGGCTGATGAACGGGCTCTACCTGCAACTTCACGCCTATATGCTGCGGGTCGCCATCCCCTATGGCACGCTGTCGGGCGCGCAGATGCGGATGCTCGCGCACATCGCGCGCAAATATGACCGCGATTACGGCCATTTCACCACGCGCCAGAACATCCAGTATAACTGGATCAAGCTCGCCGACGCGCCCGACATCCTTGCCGATCTTGCCAGCGTTGAAATGCACGCGATCCAGACCAGCGGCAATTGCATCCGCAACATCAGTTCGGACCAATATGCAGGTGCCGCCGCCGACGAAGTCGCCGACCCGCGCCCCTGGGCCGAATTGCTGCGGCAATGGTCGAGCTTTCACCCCGAATTCAGCTACCTCCCGCGCAAGTTCAAGATTGCGGTGATCGCCTCGGACGAGGACCGCGCAGCGATGCGGCTCCACGATATCGGCCTCCAGCTTGTCCGCCGTGACGGCCAGCTTGGCGCGCGCGTGTTTGTGGGGGGCGGCATGGGACGCACGCCAATGATTGCGCCCGAAATCAGGGATTTCGTGTCGTCCGACGATCTGCTGAGCTATATCGAGGCGTGCTTGCGCGTTTACAACCGCTATGGCCGCCGCGACAATATCTACAAGGCGCGGATCAAGATTTTGGTCCACGAAATCGGTGCCGACGAGTATCGCCGTCAGGTTGAGGAAGAATTTGTCCATGTAAAGCAGCTCGGCATCGACCCGCCGCTTGCCGAGCTGGAGCGGATCAGCGCGCATTTCGCCCCACCCGCTTTCGACCCCGGCCCCGCGTCCGAACCGGACCGCAGCGACCCCGCCTTCGCGGCCTGGCTCGACCAGAACGTCAAGCCGCACAAGGCACCGGGCCACGCCATCGTCAATATCAGCCTGAAGCCCGTTGGCGGCATCCCCGGCGATGCGTCGTCGGCGCAGATGGAGGTGATGGCCGATCTGACCGAGCGTTACTCGTTCGACGAATGCCGCGTCACGCACGCGCAGAACATCGTCCTGCCGCATGTGCGCCAGTCGGACCTGCGCGCGGTGTATGACGCGCTTGTCTCGGCCGGGCTCGCCTCTGCCAATCTCGACCTCGTCACCGACATCATCGCCTGCCCCGGCCTTGATTATTGCAGCCTCGCCAATGCCCGCTCGATC
>DHHS01000091.1:17040-18005 GCA_002403415.1 Sphingomonas sp. UBA4766
ATGCCCGCTCGATCCCGGTCGCGCAGAAAATCGCGCAGCGCTTCGCCGATCCCGCCCGCCAGCGCGACATTGGCGAGCTGAAGCTCAAGATCAGCGGCTGCATCAATGCCTGTGGCCACCATCATGCCGGCCACATCGGCATCCTCGGCGTCGACCGTAAGGGGACCGAGAATTACCAGCTCCTGCTCGGCGGATCGGGGGCGGAGGATGTGTCGCTTGGCCGCATCACTGGTCCCGGCTTTGATGAGGACGGCATTGTCGACGCGGTCGAACGCGCGACCGACCTCTATCTGCAAGTCCGCGAAGATGGCGAGCGCTTTATCGACACCTATCGCCGCGTCGGCTTCGAACCCTTTAAGGAAGCGATTTATGGTTGAGACATTACTCCGCTTCCGCACCGACGATGCGCATGACGAACCCGCCGTCACGCTCGACGCGTTCCTCGCCGATCAGACCAACGCCACTGCCGTCCGCATCGAGGCAGGCGATGATGCCCGTGCGCTGATCCCGATGCTCGATCGGCTCGCGCTGATCGAAATCAGCTTCCCAAGCTTTCGCGACGGGCGCGGTTATTCATCGGCGCGGGTGCTGCGCGAGGCGGGCTATACCGGCGAGCTGCGCGCGGCGGGCGATGTGCTGGTCGATCAGGTGCCGTTCATGCGCCGCTGCGGCTTTGACAGTTTCGCCCCCGAAGCACCGATCGACCAGGCGACGCTCGATGCAGCGCTCGCCCGCTTTCCGGCGGTGTATCAGGGGGCGGCCGACGGCGCCGTCCCGGTGTGGCGCCGCCGCCATGGCTGAGCCGCGGCCGCGCGACACGATCGACACGGCCCCGCGCTTTACCGCAGCGCACGCGGCCGATCTCGACGCGCGGCTTGCCCCCCTGCCCGCCGCGCAAGCGCTCGCCGCGCTGATTGGTGATCGGCTGGCGGGGGGGGGGGCGCTGGGTTTGTCGTTCGGGGGGG
>DHHS01000114.1:0-3518 GCA_002403415.1 Sphingomonas sp. UBA4766
CGCTCGCCGATGGCGACATCGTCATGACCGCGATCAACGCGCGCGACATCACCGCGACCGTGCGGATCGAGCGCTTCCGGCTATCGCTGGTGCTGCTCGTCGTTACGATTGTCTCAATCTACCTCTCGCTGTTTCTCGCGCGGACGATCGTGGGGCCGCTGCGACGGCTGGCACGCGCGGCGGTGCGGGTGCGGCTGGGCCGGGCGCGCGAAGTCGTGGTGCCGCGCCTGCCCGACCGGCGCGATGAGATTGGCAGCCTGGCGCGCGCGATCTCCGACATGAGCCAGGCGCTGCGCGCGCGCATCGACGCGACCGAGGCGTTTGCCGCCGACGTGACACACGAGCTCAAAAACCCGCTCGCGTCGCTGCGCTCGGCGGTCGACAGCCTGGCAAATGTGCGCGACCCCGCGTTGCAGGAACAATTGCTGGCGGTCATCCGCGACGATATTCACCGTCTCGACCGGCTGATCAGCGACATTTCGGAGGCTTCACGGCTCGATGCCCAGCTCAGCCGCGCAAAGTTCGAACCCATCGACGTGGTCGCGATGATCGACGCGCTGCTGGCCGCCTATGCGATGCGCGGGATCGAGCGCGGCGTGCGGCTGAAGTTTGATTCGCCGCCCGATCCGCCGCTGTGCGTGGCGGGGGAAGGTGCTAGGCTGGAGCGGGTGTTTGAAAATCTGATCGACAATGCGATTTCATTTTCCCCCGATGGCGGCTTGGTCACGGTTTCGGCTCAGCGTGGGGCACTCGAGGCGGTACTGCGCGTGGAGGATGAAGGGCCCGGCGTGCCAGCGGCGGCACGCGAAGCGGTGTTCCGCCGCTTTCACTCCGACCGGCCTGACGGGGAAGCCTTTGGGCGGCATTCCGGGCTTGGGCTTGCCATTGCGCGGACGATCGTCGAGGGGCATCAGGGAAAGATCGCGGTCGAATCGCGCGATGACCGCATGAGCGGGGCGCGGTTCGTGGTCACATTGCCACTGAACGAAACGCCATAGTTGCAAGGAGCATCACTTGACCGTTGTTTCGTCCGAAACGCTTCATGTGTCCTGTGTCGCGATTGGCGATCGCGCCGTGTTGATCGAAGGGCGATCGGGCGCGGGCAAATCCGACCTTGCGCTGCGCCTGATTGATCGTGGCGCACGGCTGGTAAGCGACGATTATACGCTTGTGGTGCGCGATGGGCAGGCGCTGCTCGCCACCGCCCCGACAGCCATCGCGGGCAAGATCGAAGTGCGCGGCATCGGCATTATGGCCCTGCCTCATGTCGAGCGCGTCCCGGTCGCACTGTTGGTCGAACTGCGCGACGATGTGGAGCGGATGCCGCTCGACATGCCGGTGCGCACCATCGCGGGTGTCAAAGTGCCGGTGATCGCGATCGAAGGCCATTATGCCTCTGCCCCGATCAAGGTCGAAATGGCGCTGGCCGCGCGCACATGACGATGCCGCGCCCGCCGCTCCGCGATATCCTGTTGATTACCGGCATGTCGGGCGCGGGCAAATCGACCGTGCTCAACACGCTGGAGGATATGGGCTGGGAAGTGCTCGACAATCTGCCGGTGCGGTTGATCGACCGCTTGCTGGCAACGCCAGCGGATGACCGGGGCGATGACGCAGCACGCCCGCTCGCAATCGGCATTGGTGCCCAGACCCGCGATTTTGAACCCGAACGGCTGATCCGGCTCGTCAACCGGCTGCGCGCCGACGATGGTCATGACATCGGGACCTTATTCCTCGATTGCGCAGGTGCCGAGCTTGAGCGGCGTTATTCCGAAACGCGGCGGCGCCACCCGCTCGCGCTCGACCGACCGGCCGTTGACGGGATTGCGCAGGAGCGCGAATTGCTCGCCCCGCTGCGAAGCTGGGCCAACCGGCTGATCGACACGACCAGCTTGTCGGCAAATGAACTGGCGACCCGCATTCGCGCCACCTTTGCCCGTGAAGGGCTGGGCGATCCGACGCTGTCGGTCATGTCCTTTGGCTTTGCGCGCGGCCTGCCCCGCGATGCCGATGTCGTGCTCGACATGCGGTTCCTGCGCAACCCGCACTGGGATGAAGCGCTGCGCCCCGGTACCGGGCTTGATCCGGCGGTGGGCGCGTATGTTGCGTGCGACCCGGCCTATACCGATGCGATGGCGGCGATTGATCAGCTTCTCTTGCTGCTGCTGCCGCGCTACCGGGCCGAGGGGAAATCCTATGTCACGATCGCGTTCGGGTGTACCGGTGGGCGGCACCGGTCGGTGCATGTGGCCGAGCGCACCGCAGCACGGTTGCGCGCGGCGGGATTTTCGCCCACGGTCTCGCATCGCGATTTGGCGGCCGCGCCGCAGGATTCGCTTGAAGGGGTGCCATCACGACTAAATCGCGAGCACGCACATGACGCAGGAACCAAGCCAAAGTGAGCAGGGGCAAATGATCGGATTGGTGCTGGTCACCCATGGCCGTTTGGCCGAAGAATTTGTAACAGCAATGGAACATGTTGTCGGTCACCAGGAACGCGTGGCGACCATCGCCATCGGCCCCGATGACGATATGGAGGGGCGCCGCGGCGACATTGCCGCCGCAATCGCCGCGGTTGATACAGGCGCTGGCGTCATTGTGCTGACCGACTTGTTCGGCGGCACGCCGTCCAACCTCGCCATTTCGCTGATGGTGCCGGGGCGGATCGAAGTGATTGCGGGGATCAACCTGCCCATGCTGATCCGGCTCGAGGGCGCGCGCAAAGCGATGAAGGTCGCCGACGCAGTCACCGCCGCGCGCGATGCGGGGCGCAAATATATCTCAGTCGCCTCGCAAGTGCTGGGCGAAGCCGCGGCGTGAACAGCGTCGAACGCACCGTCACCATCGCCAACAAGCGCGGGCTGCACGCCCGGGCAAGCGCCAAATTTGTGACGCTTGCAAGCACGCTGGCGTGCGAGGTCATCGTCGAAAAGGATGGCGCGGCGGTGACCGGCACGTCGATCATGGGGTTGATGATGCTGGGCGCAGCAATTGGCGACCGTATCACCATCCGCGCGGTCGGCGATGGTGCCGATGGCGCGGTTGCCCAGCTCGCCGCATTGGTCGAGGCGAAGTTTGACGAGGAATAGCGCCCGTCGCGCGCCCGGTGCCCGTTGACATGCCCCGGTCGATTACCGCGCATTCCAACCCGCTCATCAAACGCATGCGCTTGCTCCGCGACAAGCGGCATCGCCGGGCCGAGCGCCTGTTCCTTGCCGAAGGTCTGCGGATCCTGACCGAGGCACATGACACCGGACGGCTGCCGCAATATCTGTTCTTCGCCCGCGAGACGGCCGAGCACCCGCTCGTCCGCATGCTCGTCGCCGACGTCGAAGAGGCAGGCGGCGAAGCGATCGAGACGACGCCCGACATCCTGTCGAAGCTCTCGGGCAAGGATAATCCGCAGGCGGTGGTCGGCGTGTTCGATGAATTTGGCGTTGCCCTCGCCGCGATCGACCGGGCGGTGTCGCCGCTCTGGCTGGTGGCAGAGCGGCTGCGCGATCCCGGCAATCTCGGCA
>DHHS01000114.1:3812-4423 GCA_002403415.1 Sphingomonas sp. UBA4766
GCGATCCCGGCAATCTCGGCACGATCCTGCGCACCGCCGATGCGGTCGGCGCGGGCGGGCTGATCCTGATCGGCCAATGTGTCGATCCGTTTTCGGTGGAGGCGGTGCGCGCGAGCATGGGCGCACTGTTCACCGTCGCCGTCGCGCAGGCCGAATGGGATGAATTTCTGCCCTGGCTGCATGCGGGGCCGGGGCAGCTCGTCGGGCTAAGCCTTGATACCGAAACCGATTATCGCGCCGCGCGCTATGCCGCGCCGTGTTTCCTGCTGACGGGCAATGAAGCCCAAGGGTTGCCGCCCGATTATGCCGCCGCCTGCGACCTGCGCGTCAAGATTCCGATGCGCGGCAAGGCCGACAGTCTGAACGCCGCAGTCGCGACCGCGATCATGGCCTATACGGTCAGCGACCGGCTGGGGAGGTAGAACCGCGCCGCCAGCGGACCGGACTGCGCGCTTACCAGCCGTCCAACTGCCCCTCTTGCGCCAGAAAGTCGAGCAGCGCCTTTTCCGCCGGGTCCAACACGCCGTCGGCGTCGATCTGCGCGCGCAGCCATGCCCGCTCCTCCGGGTCGATCGTTCGCGCCCGTTCGACCGCTGCTTCCAGCGGCTCGG
>DHHS01000114.1:4726-9256 GCA_002403415.1 Sphingomonas sp. UBA4766
TCGGGCGCACGCCCCCCGCGCAAGAGATCAAAGACTGTCCCGGCCATGACCGATCGACCCAGCCGCGCCATGAAGCCGCCAATCCGCACCGTGCTGTCGCCCATGAACGCATCGAGCGCGGCGGCGCGGTCGCGATCCAGCGGCGCATAGCGGCCATAGGCCATCAGGTAATTGGCGACGCCCTGCACGAACAGCATTTGCCATTCGGGGGCGGGGGGCATGCCGTGCGCTGCGTCCTTCAGACGAAAGAGCATTTCCGCCTCGGCGCGGCTGATGCGGGCCGGGCCATCGCCGCCCGGTGCGAACAAGATGCGGCGCAGCAACGCGACTTCGGTTGCATTGATCGTGCCGGGGTCGAGCACATCGCCGCGGCGCGTCGGCCCGCTACCGCTTGTCACCGCGCTCTCAACCTGGCGCAGCGCATAGGCCTTGAGCGCGGGCGGCGCATCGACCGCCTCTTCCAGGATCTTGACGAGGCATTCGAGCTCGGCGGCGGTTTCGACTCGACCATCGGCGTCGATCCGCGCGATCAGCCAATCGGCCTTGGCCGCATCGACATAGCCGACGGGCGATTGCTGGCGCACGATATAGGTCGTCACGGCCTCGACAAAAAAATCGATCCATTCGGCGGGCGCATCGGCGATGACGTCATTCATCGCAAAGACCAGCTCGACCTCGGACGCGCTGACAACGCCATCGGGCCAAATCTGTTGCCGCATCGCCACAATATCGTCGGTTGTCAGCACCGCGCCAGCCTTCACGGCCGCAATCCGGTCGATCATCGGCAAAGTCATGCGCTATCCTCGCAGCATCGAATTCCCCCGAAAAATAGCGAGAAGGCCTTTACACGCCCCTAACGCGACGTCGTGGGATTGCCGGCGCCGGTTTTGCCCACGCTGCAACAGTGGCGGCACCGCATAAGAAGAACCAACGCTAATGATCCGTCAGCGGATCGGACAAGAGCATGGGCTCGGCCACACGCGCCAATGCCTCGACATGGCCGACTTCCTCCAGCTCGCGATTGCCGGTGTCGATGTCGAGATCGCGAAACTTCTTGCCGGTCACCAGCAAGCGACCGTTAAACGACGTGGCAAAGCTGTTGAAACTGCCGACCGCGCTGTTCAGCCCCTTGCCCACCCGGTTCATATCCTCCGCCACCTTGGCGAGACGCTCGTAAAGCTCTTTCCCCAGGCGCCCGATTTCGGCGGCCTGCCGCGCCAGATTTTCCTGTCGCCACACCGCGGCGATCGTCTTGGCCACCGCCACCAAATTGGTCGGCGTCGCGATCAACACTTTGCGGGCAAAGGCATCGTCCCACAGCCGGGGGTCATGCTCCAGCGCGGCCGACACAAAATGCTCGCCTGGGACAAACATCACGACGAAATCAACCGCTTCGCGAAATTGCGCTTCATAGGATTTGTTGCCAAGGGCGGCGACATGCGCGCGCATCGACGCCGCATGCGCGACCAGCCCGGCCGCGCGCCCCGCCTCGTCCTCGGCATCATATGCATCCTGATAGGCGTTGAGCGATACCTTGGCGTCGACGACCAGCACGCGCCCACCGGGAATGCGGATCACCACATCGGGGCGCAACCGCCCGTCATCGCTCGCCACGCTGACTTCGGTCTGGAAATCGGCATGTTCGGAAAGACCACAGGTCTCCAACACATTGCGCAGCTGTTGCTCGCCCCATCGCCCGCGTGCTTTCGGCGCATTGCGCAGCGAATTGACGAGCTTGGCGGCTTCGGCTGACACGCGCTCCTGCCCGATCCGCAACCCCTCCAACTGGCCCTTCAACTGGTCGAACGCGCTGGCGCGCTCGCTCTCGACCCGCTTCACCGTTTCCTCATAACGCGACAGCCGCTCGCTCACCGGGGCGAGCAGCGAGCGCAGATTCTGCCCCGCTGCATCCTCGGACTGGCGGAACCGCTCATCCGCGCGCTTCAGGAAAAGCTCCTGCGCCTCGTGCAGCAATTTGCCCGATACTTCGGCAAATTGTGCGCCCAGCGCGTCCTTGGCCTCGCGCAATTCGGTGATCCGCGCTTCAAACGCTGTCGCTTGCGCGCGCAGCGTCGCTGCCTCGGTCACGGCTTGCTCGCGCTCAGCGCGCACCCGCTCCAGCGTGTCGGCAAGCGCGCCTGCCGCCTTGGCCCGTTCCTCCGCCGCTGCCAAATCGGTGATCGCCCGGCGAAAATCATCGGTGCGGGCATCGCGCTCGGCTCGCGCGCGCGCCGCCTCCCCCCGACCGATCAGCCAGCCGATCGCGAGCCCGCCGATGAGCGTCGCAATCACGATCAGGATGACGAATATGTCCAACGTCGCGCGGCCCCGGCTGCAAGAGAACGAAGCAAGAACCTACGCGCTATTCTCCAACAATGCAAGCCATTCTGCGGCCCGGCTTACTCCAGCCCCAAAGCACGCAAATCCGCCGCTGCCGCCGCCAGCTCGGCGCGCGCGACAATCTGGCGATAGGCGGCGTCAAGCTTGCGCACACCCGCATCGGCGGCGGCCTCTTCGCGCACATTGACCAGGAAGAAATCGCTTGCACCCAATGTAAATCGCCGCGCCTCCGCCCCCGCCATTGTCGTTGCGCGCTCATATTCATCGGCGGCGAGCGTGCGCAGTTTTTCGGTCGCCTGCACATCGATCGCCAGCGCGTCGATCGCGTTGATGATCTGCTCCTCGGTCTGCTGGCGGCGGCGGCGGATCGCTTCGATCTCGGCGGTGGTCTGGTCAATGCGGCCCTTGGCGACGCGGCGCTGGAGCGGCAGCGTGAAGCTCACGCCGACCTTGGTCTCGGTACCGGCACGCGACCGCCCACCATCACCCAACGGGCCAATATCCTGCGACACCTCCGCCTTCAGGTCGAGCCGGGGACGCAAGGCGTTGCGATCCAACGCGAGCCGGTTGGTTGCCTGCTGGATCCGCAGGTCGATCTGGCGCAAGTCGGGGCGCGCGCCCAAATTCGCGCGCGGATCAACCGGGGTCGGCGCGGGCGACGGCAGGGCGGTGGGCAGCCGCGTAGGGTCGGGCCGCATCGGCGCCCCATTCTCGTCACGCAGGAACAGCGACAGCGCGTTGGCGGCGGCGGCCAACTCCTGCTCGGCGCGCGCGACCAATGTTTCGCGGCGTAGGATGTTCTGCTCATTCTCGGTCAGCAAAATGCTCGGCCGCGCGCCCAACTGCACCTGGCGCTTGAACCCTACCTGTCGCTCTTGTGCGAGCTTGAGCAGGTCACGGTAAATGTTGAGCCGCAACCCCGCGACAACCCACAGGTTATATGCCCCGATCGCGCGGCGCTGCACTCCAATAGCGGTCAGCAGCCGATCGGCCTCGGCAATGTCGATGTCAATGCGCGCGGCGGTGCGGCCAAAGCGGCGGTCGTCAATCAACCGGTCGCGCATCAGCGACAGCACCGCGCCTACCTTGATCTCGCCGAAATTGTTGGTGAAGCGCTCATCCTCATAAATCGGGAACCGCCCCGATGACAGGCGATAGCCACCATACAGGCTGCCGCCCCAATTCTCGATCGGCCGGGTAATCGTGCCGGCAGCATATTGGCCATCATAGAAGCCGGTCCACCGCGATTCGGCCTCTGCCTTAACCACGGTATCGAACGCGCCCTCGGCCGTTACGGCCTTGCCCTCCGCCTGGCGGACTTTTGCAATCGCCTCCAGCACTTGCGGGGCGTGGCGCCGCGAGGATTGCAACACTTCCTCAAGCGTAAGCGGCGTGCCCTGCCCCACCCCCGCCGCCGTCGCCGCGACGGGTGCGGCGAGCCCCAGCATCAGCGCGGCCAGATGAAAAACGACCCCCCGCCTCATTTGATCTTGCGTTCCTTGGGCTTAACCAGCGGCTTATCCTTTTGCTCTGGCCGTTCAAACTGGAGCGGAAAGTCGTTGAGCTGACGCCACAGCTCGAACCCCGCCGAGACCGTGTCCATCAACACCCAACCGCGCACTTTGGCGCCCAGCCGGACAAAGGGTTCGCGCGGCCATGGATCGCGGTCGGGCGCCGGCTCGACCAGAATGCGAAAGCGGCCATCCTCCGACGCCGACACGTCGATTGCGCGCACGCGGGCATCGAACAATCCTTGCGCGATCGAAGGCCAGCCGCTGAACTGGATCGTCGGCCACCCCTCAAACGCCAGCCGCACCCGGCGGCCCGGCGTGATCAGCGGCACGTCGCGACCATCGACGTAAAGCTCGACCACGCGCACCGATTCATCGGGCGCAAATGTGGCCAGCACATCGCCTTGCTTGACGAGGGTAGAGGTATCGCCGCCGTCGATGCGCATGATCCGCCCGGCGCGGGGCGCAACCACCAGCTGCGCCGATTGGCGCGCCAGGTCGACCTCAACCTTGTTGATTGCCGCCCGGCTCTGGGCGATTTTAGCCCGGTAATCCGCGACCTTGATCTGTGCCGATTCATAATCGCGCCGCGCTGCCAGTCCTTCGCGAAACAGCGCGCCGGTGCGGTTCACGTCGAGCATCGCAGTTTGCGCGGCGATTTCGGCGGCGGCAATCTCTG
>DHHS01000116.1:0-5103 GCA_002403415.1 Sphingomonas sp. UBA4766
ATGGCCAATCTGGGGGTCGATTCCGAAATGATCGCGCGGACCGAGGATGAGTATCGCCGACGCGACGCCGCGCGATTGCGCGCGCAGGCGGATCAGGGAGATCTCCACGCACAGGCCGATCAGATGTTCACGCACCGCGCGATTGCCGATGCGGTGGCACAGGAGAGCGAACCGGGATGAACATACTTGTCCTTGCCGCCGGACTGTCCGGCGCGCTTGGCATCATAGCGGGTGCCTTTGCCGCGCATGGCGCATCGGGAACGGCTGCTGAGTGGCTGAAGACGGGCGGGCAGTATCAACTGGCCCATGCAGTCGCCGCGCTGATGGCAGCGCAGATGGGGTTGCGTGGGCCGGGCTGGCTATTTGTCGCGGGCGGCGCGGTGTTTGCGGGGACGCTCTATCTGATGGCGCTGGGTCTGCCGCGCTGGCTGGGGGCAGTGACGCCGCTCGGCGGGCTGGCGATGATTGCGGGCTGGCTGTGGCTGGCGTGGTGCGGGCTGCGGCGTTAGCGCGGGCCGGTCTCGCAACTGTTTGAGCGAATCTGAAACGGTTTCTATGGGCGGCCGGTGGCGCGGCACCGATCGGAACAATAAACGACATTGCCCCAGTCGCGCGCCCATTTCTTGCGCCAGGTAAAGGGCCGCTGGCATACCGGGCAGGTCTTGGTCGGCAGGTCGCGCTTGGCGGTGCCGTTGGGCATCAGCCTTGCTGCGCGTCAAGAAAGGCCGCGACCTCGGCGAGGTCGACGCTGCGATCCACAAACGTCGCGCCAATGCCACGCGCGAGCAGAAAGGGGAGCGTGCCGCCCGCCATTTTCTTGTCATGGCGCATATGCGCGGTCAGCGCCGCGCCGCTTGCACGCACGCCGGTGGCGGGCAGTCCGTCGGGCAAGCCGACGCCGCGCAAATGCGCTGCCACGCGCGCCGCATCTTCCGCGCTGCACAATCCGCGCGCCGCCGAAAAGGCAAAGGCCAGCGCCATCCCGGCGGCAACCGCCTCGCCGTGGAGCACGCGGTCGCTGAACCCGGCTTCGGCCTCGATCGCATGGCCGAATGTATGGCCCAGATTGAGCAGCGCGCGCTGTCCGCTCGTCTCGCGTTCATCCGCGCCGACGATCCGCGCCTTGGCGGCGACAGCATGGCAGATCGCGTGGCGCCGTGCCTCGGCATCGCCTGCGAGCAGCGCGGCGCCATGCGCCTCGCACCACGCGAAAAAGCCTGCATCGTCGATCAACCCATATTTGACGACTTCGGCATAGCCCGCTCGCACTTCTCGCGCCGGCAATGTATCAAGCGTATCGGGGTCGATCAGGACAAGCGCGGGCTGGTGAAACGCCCCGATCAGGTTCTTGCCCGCGCGCGCGTTGATCGCTGTCTTGCCGCCGACCGACGAATCTACCTGGGCGAGCAAGGTCGTCGGCACTTGGACAAATTGGCACCCGCGTTTCACAATCGCACAGGCAAAGCCAACGAGATCGCCGATCACGCCCCCGCCGAGCGCAATGACATGGTCGCCGCGCTCCACCCCCAGATCGAGGAGCTGTTCGCACAATTGCTCCAGCATCGGCCAGCTCTTTGTCGACTCGCCCGGTGGCAGGACGATGTGCTGGGTCGCGACGCCGACGCTGGCCAGCGCACGTTCCAGCGTATCGCGGTGCGCGCCAACCTGTGCATCGCTGACCAGGATCATCCGGCCGCGCGGCGCCAGTGGGGCGAGATATTCTCCGCCATGCGCCAACAGCCCGCGTTCGATAACCACGGGGTAGCGCCGCTCGCCCAACTCAACGGTGATCCTTGTCACGCCTTGATCGCCTCCAATATCGCTTTTACAGTGGTGTCATGCGGCGTCTGATGGCTCGCGACCCGGATCGGTGCCATGGCGTAGAACGGATTGCGCACTGCCGCCAGGTCGCGCAGCACTTGCGCCGGGTCACGCCCGCGCAGCAAGGGGCGGGTGTCGCGCCTCTTCACCCGTTCAGCCAGCACATCGGGGCTTGCATCGAGCCAGACAGCGATCGCGGAGGTCAGGATAAGCGCGCGCGTGTCGTCGTTGATGAAGGCGCCGCCGCCGGTTGCGATAACCTTCGGGGTGCCGTCGATCAAACGGGCGATGACGCGTCGCTCGCCGTCGCGGAAATAGCCCTCACCGAATCGGTCGAAGATTTCGGTGATGGTCATGCCGGCCGCTGCCTCAATCTCTGCATCGGCATCGACAAACGGCAAATGAAGCCGCTGCGCCAGCCGCCGTCCGACCGTGGATTTACCCGCCCCCATCAACCCGACCAGCACGATCGGTTGCCCGTTCCATGGCCCGGCCACGGGCTTGTGCGGTGCGGAGGGTTCCAACATGATGACGGGGGCTATACAGCGACATTCTCGCTCGGCAAAAGGGCGGCGCGGTTTAGCGGGGTTGGATTGTTGGTTATGGGTCGTCTGCTCGTGGGTGTGGTGACGGTGCTGGTGCTGGTTGGCGGTGCGCTGGCGCTGCTGGCCGGGCGCAATAGCGAGCGCGCGCAAACGCGTGTCGAAAAGGTTGTGCCGCTTGCGACGCTTCAGAAATAGGGCGATTTTCGGCGCGGTCACGCTGACGCTGGCGCTGATCGCTGGGGCCGCGCTGTCGCAGGAACGCCCCGAATCGATTTTGCCCCCCGGCTTTAACGAAACCCAACCCGCGCCGCCGCCGGTTGTCGAGCGCAGCGCCCCCCGCCCGGCGCCGGTGTCGCCGCAGACGGGCGGGGCGCCGCCCGTGGATTTGGTCGTCGGTGAGGATGAGGAAGGGGAATCAGGGCTGATCGGCAATGAATTTGCCGATGAGGCAGCGGGCACGCCCCCGCCGCCGGACCCCGTTGCGATCGCCGAATATGAGCTGCCCAGCTATGCGCGCCGCTCACTCGCCCAGATTGGCATCATCGGTGTGAGCGAAGGCGGCGTTCCCGCCACCGGCTTTGGCAATTCCGGAGGGCGCTGGCTCCATACGCTGATGGGACGGCTCGACGCGCCGTTGCCGTCGCGCTGGCTGTCGATTGCGCTGCGGCGCGTGCTTGCATCGCGGCTTGATACGCCGCGCGACGTCAATGGCGCCGATTTCGCCGCCGAGCGTGCATGGCTGCTCGTTCGGATGGGCGAGGGGCAAGTGGCGCGTGCGATGGTGCAGGCGGTTGATAGCGATAATTACACGCCCAAGCTGCGCGAGGCGGCGCTGCAAAGCGCGCTGGCGACTGGCGATCCGGCGTTGCTGTGCCCGGTGGTCGATGGGGCACTGGCGGGGCCGCATGACCGTGCCTGGGTATTGATCGACGCGATCTGCGCATCGCTTTCGGGGATAGCGGGGCAGGGTGGCCCTCAGATCAATGCTGCCCGCAAAGCCGGGACCGCCCGCGGCATCGACCTGCTGCTCGCTGAAAAGGCGGTGGGCACGGGGACCCGGCGGCGGGCGGTGACGATCGAGTGGGATAGTGTGGCGCAGCTGACCGCCTGGCGCTTTGGGCTGGCGACCGCGACCGGGACCGAAATTCCTGAAACGCTGTTCGCGGGCGTTTCTCCCCGAGTTTTGTCATGGCGTGCGCAGGCGAGTGTACTGGAGCCCATGACGCGCGTCCCAGCAGCCGAAATGGCGGCGGCCCAGGGGGTGCTTTCCAGCACCGCGCTGATCGATCTTTATGGTGAAGTTGATGAGGGCGATGCGGCGGCGACCGAGGCTGCAGCTATCGCCCGCGATTTGCGGGCGGCCTATACTGAGCTGGATCGCACGGCGCGATTGACGGCGCTACGCCAGATCTGGGGCGAAGCGCGCGGCTCCAGGCGCGATTATGCACGGCTGATCCTGACGTCCCATGCCGCCGCCGCATTGCCGCCCGCGGCCGATACCGACACCGATCGGCTAATTGCGGCGATGCTGTCGGCCGGGCTTGACCGTGGAGCCTTGCGCTGGCGGACGGTTGCGGCGCGGGGCAGCGACGGCTGGGCACTGCTGACGCTCGCTGACCGGTTCGGGGCGCTGCGGTTGAGCGCAGGCGAATTGCGCGGCTATGATGGCGGCACAGCTGGCGACAGGCGCCTGAAACGACAAATGTTTTTTGCGGGCCTGGCCGGACTTGGTCGGCTTGATCCCGCAACGCTTTCGACATTGGCCACCGAGTTGGAAGTTGATGTCACGCTCGATAATGGCTGGACGCGGGCGCTGGACCGCGCAGCGGCACGCGGAGAGACCGCCACGGTCGTGCTGCTGTCGGCGGTCGGGATGCAGACGGCCAACTGGCACGGCGTGTCGGCGGCGGCGCTTTATCGCATCATCGCGGCGATGCACCGCGTCGGGTTGGACGGTGAGGCACGCATGATCGCGGTTGAGGCGCTGACCAGGCTTTGACCATTCGCGCCCCCGCGCCGTCGGATCGCGACGCGATTGAGCGTTTTTTGGAAATGATGGCGGCGCAGGGTGGGGCCGCAGCAAACACGATTGCGGCGTATCGCAGCGATCTGCGGCTGGCGTCCGATGCGCTGGGCGGCGCGCTTGCCATGGCCGATGCGGCTGCCATTGCCCGGCTGGGCGACGGGTGGAGCTCGCTCGGGCGAGCAACGGTTGCCCGCAAAGCCGCAGCACTCCGCCGGTTTTTTGCGTTTTTGGCTGAAGAGGGGTTTCGGCCCGATGATCCCGGCGCGGCGCTGCCCCGACCCGGGGCGGCGCGGGCGTTACCCAAGACGCTCGATCACGGCGATGTCGCCCGGCTGTTCGCGGTGATCGCGGCCCGGGTCGCGCGTTCGCCGCCCGACCGGCGCGATCTGCGGCTCGCTGCGCTGGTCGAACTACTTTATGGGTCGGGTTTGCGCGCGAGTGAGTTGATGAGTCTGCCGCGTAACGCAATTGCGCCCGATCGTCCCTATCTGATCCTGAAGGGGAAGGGCGCGCGCGAACGGTTGGTGCCGATTTCCGACCGCGCGCGTGCTGCGGTTGCGGTCTGGCGCGATCAGGTGCCGCCGTCGAGCGTCTGGCTGTTCCCGAGCGGGCGCGGACATTTGTCGCGGGTGCGACTATATCAATTGCTCAAGGCGCTCGGTGCCGAGGCAGGCATCCCGCCCGACCGGATCAGCCCGCACGTGCTGCGCC
>DHHS01000116.1:5392-15833 GCA_002403415.1 Sphingomonas sp. UBA4766
CGCACGTGCTGCGCCATGCCTTTGCGACTCACTTGCTCGAAGGGGGCGCGGATCTGCGCGCGTTGCAATTGATGCTGGGCCATGCCGATATCGCGACGACCGAAATCTACACCCATGTCGAAAGCCAGCGGCTGATCGATCTCGTCAATCAGCGCCACCCGCTGGCCGAGCTGCGTTGACGCGTGGCGAGGGCGCGCCTAACCGCGCGGGGATGGCTAGCTTTCTCGACTTTGAAAAACCCGTCGCCGAACTCAAGGCGCATATCGCCGAACTGCGCGCAACCGCCGATGGCGGGGCAATCGATATCGCCGCGGAAATCGGCCGGATCGAGGCCAAGGCCGAACGGCTGCTGCGCGATACTTATGCCCGCCTTACCCCCTGGCAGAAAACGCTGGTTGCCCGCCACCCGGATCGGCCGCATTTCAAGGATTATGTCGCGGGGCTGTTTGAGGATTTCATGCCGCTCGCCGGTGACCGCGCCTTTGCCGATGATGCCGCGATCATGGGCGGGCTGGCGCGGCTGGGCGGGCGGCGCGTGGTGGTGATTGGCCATGAAAAGGGCCNNTGGGCCATGCCGATATCGCCACCACCGAAATCTATACCCATATCGACAGCCACCGGCTGGTCGCGCTGGTCAACAGCCGCCACCCGCTTGCCGAGCGCGCCATTGGTTGACGTGAGCCGATGCGACGCTTAACCGAACGCGCCTGATGGTGAGTTTCCTCGACTTTGAAAAACCGGTTGCCGAGCTGGAAGCGCGGATTGCAGAATTGCGCGCGACGGCGAGCGCGGCTGCGGGAGCGGTGGACATTGATGCCGAGGTTGTCCGGCTTCAGCAAAAGGCCGACCGACTGTTGCGCGATACCTATGCCCGACTGACGCCGTGGCAGAAAACGCAAGTCGCGCGTCACGGCGATCGCCCGCATTTCAAACATTATGTCGCGGGGCTGTTTGAAGAGTTTACCCCGCTTGCGGGCGACCGTGCCTTTGGCGATGATCGTGCGATTCTGGGCGGGCTGGCGCGGTTTCGCGGGCGGCGGGTGATGGTGATCGGCCATGAAAAGGGCACCGACACCGCCAGCCGCATTCGCCACAATTTCGGCATGGGCAAGCCGGAGGGCTATCGCAAGGCGATCCGCCTGATGCAGCTTGCCGATCGGTTTGGGCTGCCGGTGGTGACGCTGGTCGACACATCGGGCGCGTTTCCCGGCGTTGAGGCGGAAGAGCGCGGTCAGGCCGAAGCGATTGCGCGGTCCACGGCGCAGTGCCTGGCGCTGGGCGTGCCGATGGTGGCGGCGATTGTCGGCGAAGGCGGATCGGGCGGTGCTGTCGCATTGGCGACGGGCAACCGCGTGCTGATGTTCGAACATGCGGTCTATTCGGTAATTTCGCCCGAGGGGTGCGCGTCGATCCTCTGGCGCACGCCCGATCGAGCCGCCGATGCCGCCGATGCGATGAAAGTTACCGCGCAGGACCTTCTCGCGCTTGGCGTGATTGACCAGATTGTGCCCGAGCCCGCCGGGGGCGCGCAGCGTGACCCAGCCCGCGCGATTGCGACGCTGGGCGAGGCGATCGAGGGAGCGTTGCGTGGCCTGGCCCGTAAGAGCGCGGACGAGCTCGTTCGCGAGCGGCGCCAGAAATTCCTCGCCATCGGCCGAGTATAGCGCCGGATCGCGCCGCCTAAAAGAAAAAGGGGCAGCGGGTCGAAACCTGCTGCCCCCGTTTACTACGCAAAGCTTGGGAGAAGCTTACGAAGCTTTCATGTTCGACGTTACGTTCGTGAACGTGGTCTTCAGCTGGTTGCCCAGGCCCGACATTGCGGCAATCGCGGCAACCGCGATGAGCGCTGCGATCAGGCCGTATTCGATGGCGGTCGCGCCCTTGTTGTTCTTGATGAACTTGCGGATGGTCTGCATGATTCCGGTCTCCATGATAAGATTTCTTCAGTTACCCGGCCGACCGGAAACCCGGTTCAGCATGGGCAGTCTTAGGTCGGGGAAGTTGACAAAGCGTTTATGTGCGCGCTCAAAATGATGGCGAGAGTGCTTTATCCGCCATTGGCGGCCGCCACTTTGGTGTGGACATTGCCCCACATGCCAACCGTCTGATTGGCGAGCCCGCTAAGGCTGGCGATCATGGCGATAACGATAAGGGAGGCAATCAATCCATATTCAATTGCCGTCCCGCCGCGGCGATCGGCAAACACGCGTCTGATATGCTTGCCCATGGACGACCTCGTGCATCATTGTGCCCGCCATAGTTTAAGCCGGAGAGGGTTACCGAATGTTGAATGTCGAGGGTGGAAAGGCCGCGCAAGTCCCGCTTCTGGTAGTGGCAATCGCGATGGTCGATGCCGATGGGCGGATCCTGCTGGCACAGCGCCCCGCGGGCAAGCAGCATGCAGGCTTGTGGGAGTTTCCCGGCGGCAAGGTTGATTCGGGGGAGGCGCCTGAGAGAGCACTTATTCGCGAGGTGGAAGAGGAGCTGGGCGTGTCGATCAGTGCGGCGTGCATTGCGCCTGCCACCTTCGCCAGCGTATCATTTGGGGAACGGTCGCTGCTGTTGCTCCTCTATGTGTGCCGCAAGTGGCAGGGCGTGCCGCGCGCGATTGAGGCGGCGGCGCTGCGCTGGGTTCGCCCGGTCGACATGCACGCGCTTGCCATGGCGCCTGCGGATCGGTCGATGATTGGCCTGATCGAGGCGTTGCTTTAGCGCGGCGTCGCGGGTTCGTCGCCGGGTTTTAGCGCTTCAGCAAGCGACGCCGTTGCGCTGCCGCGGCGGGCAGGCTTAGGTTGCGAAGGGTCGGGGCCCCATCCGGTCAGATAAACAATCTCAAGCCGTTCGGTCGTGCGCCCATCGGCGTCGGCGCGCGCGGCAAAGGCATCGTCCATCCGCGCCAGCGTCGCGCGCGACAGCGGCCAGCGGGTCGCGAGCATGTTCGCTGCGCCCATCCCGCGCAGGTCGCTGAACAACCCCGACAGCGAACGATAGCGCACCGTCAGTGTCTCGGTATCGGCAACCGGCAGCGCAAACCCCGCCCGCATCAGCAAATCGCCCGCCGCGCGGACATCAACCTGCGGGTGGAGCCGTGCGACCGGCCGCTCACCCTCTGCCTCGCGCAGGCACGCGCGCAGCGTCGGAAGGCTCCCGCCGCCCGCAAATGCCGCCAGCAACAGCCCATCGGGCCGCAGCACGCGCCGCGCGAGCACCAGCGCGCCGGGCAAGTCATTAACGCTGTCGAGTACACCCGCCGACACGACGAGGTCAAAGCTGTGATCGGCAAAGGGGAGGTGATCTTCATCGCCCTGAACGCCTCCCGCCGCTGCGGCAAAACGCGCGCCCGCATCAAGCCGCGCGATCCGGGCACCGGGCGGCCCAAGGAACTCCCCCATGAAGCAGCCAAGGTCGAGGATGTCGGAAAAGGGACGCGCGACCATGCTTAGCCGGTCGTAAAGCCCCTCTAGCATGAAGCTTCGCACAAAGTCATGCTCGCGATACGCACCAAAACTGCGGTCGCGGCGCCCACGCCGCAGCGTGCGATCAAAGATGTCGGGCGCACTCACCCTGTGGCTTGTGGTGCAGCATGCGCCGCGCGACAAGGGGGCATGGATTGGCTGGCCCCGATCAGACTCACGGTGAATGCGGTACTGCCGCCCCGCTGCCCGGGATGTGGCGCGGTGACGGGGGCGGATCACGATTTGTGTGCCGGCTGCTGGTCCCAGCTCCGCTTCCTCGCACCGCCGTGGTGCGCGGCGTGTCACACCCCGTTCACGGTCGATCGGGGGGCGAGCGCGCGCTGTGCCGCTTGTATCGCGGCACCGCCGGTCCATCGGGGCGTGCGGGCCGCCGTTGCCTATGACGATTTGTCGGCGGCGATGATCCTGCGATTGAAATATAGCGGGCATTATGCGCTGGCGACGACGTTGGCGCAGCATATGGTCCGTTTGCTGCCCGGGGATGCCGCGCTGCTGGTGCCGGTGCCGCTTCACCCGCGCCGATTATGGGGGCGCGGGTTTAACCAGGCAGGAGAGATTGCTCGCGCGCTTGGCAAGGCCAGCGGAGTCCCGTTCGATCCCCATCTGCTCCGCCGAACGCGGGCGACGCCCGTGCTGCGCGGACTTGGTGGGGCCGCACGGTTGGCCGCAGTCGACCGCGCTTTTGCCATTGCGCCGGGGTGCGCAGCAGGCGCCGTCGATAAGGCGGTGGTCCTGATCGACGACGTTTACACTAGCGGGGCGACCACGGCGGCGTGCTCGCGCGTGCTGCTAAAAGCCGGTGCCGCCTCCGTCACGATCTTGTGCTGGGCGCGGGTGATCGCACAATCCGCCGGTGATTGACGCGGATGATTGACAAGGCGGGGGAGCCACCACAGATTGATCCCATGAAAACAGTCCAAATCTACACCAAGGCCTTTTGCCCCTATTGCGCGCGCGCGCTCAAGTTGTTGGGGGGCAAGAATGTCGAGATCGACGAAATTGACATTACGATGGGCGGTCCCGGACGTGCGGAAATGTTGAGCCGTGCCAATGGGCAAACCACTGTCCCCCAGATTTTCATTGGCGATCAGCATATTGGCGGCTCCGACGAGCTGGCCGCTCTTGACCGTGCCGGAAAGCTTGATCCGCTGCTGGCCGCATGAGGCTCGCCGTTCTCCAGATGACGAGCGGGATTGATCCCGCTGCCAACGCTCTGCGCGTCGAGGCAGCGATCGCGGATGCCGCCCGCGCTGGTGCTGTTATGATGTTCACGCCCGAGATGACCGGGCTCGTCGATCGCGATCGGGTGCGCGCGGCGCAATCCGTGCGGGGAGAGGCCGATGACATCGTGCTGGCGGCGGTGCGCGCGGCGGCGGCGGCGCATGGGCTATGGGTGCATTTGGGGTCGCTGGCGCTGCGCCGAGACGATGGGATGCTTGCTAATCGGGGTTTCGTGATCGACGCGGGCGGGGCCATTCGCGCGCGCTATGACAAGCTACACCTGTTTGATGTCGATCTGCCGACGGGCGAAAGCTGGCGCGAATCGGCTAGTTATGCGGCGGGTGAAGCGGCGGTGGTGGCCGAGTGCCCCGTCGGCACGCTGGGTCTGTCAATCTGTTACGACCTGCGCTTTGCTGCGCTTTATGCAGCGCTGAGCGCGGCAGGAGCGATGGTGCTCAGCATTCCGGCCGCCTTTACTCAGCCGACAGGTGCGGCGCATTGGCACGTGCTTCAGCGCGCACGCGCGATCGAATCGGCATGTTTTGTGGTGGCGGCGGCGCAAACCGGCGTGCACGCGGATGGACGCGCCACCTATGGTCATTCGTTGGTGATTGATCCATGGGGTGAGGTGCTTCTCGATATGGGCGACGCGCCGGGGTTGGGTTTGGTCGATATTGATCTGAATCAGGTGGCGGCGGTGCGCAGCCGCGTGCCGGTACTGGCGCATCGCCGCGCGGTGCCGGCAGTGACCCGCGTATGATCGTCTTTGACCTGCGCTGTGGTTGTGGTCATGTTTTCGAGGCTTGGTTTGCCTCAAGCGCCGCCTATGAGGAGCAGCTGAGGCGTGCGTTGGTCCGCTGCCCGCTGTGTGACAGCGCGACGGTGTCCAAGGCGGTGATGGCCCCCAATATTCCGACAAAGGGCAATGCGCGACCGGCGGCGTTAACAGCACCCCTGCCAGTGGACCCCGCAGTGCCAGTGGACCCGGTGAAGATCATCGCCGCCATCATCGCCCATCAATCGGCCCAGCTTGAAAAATCCGAATGGGTCGGGCGCAGCTTTCCCGATCGCGCGCGTGCGATGCATTTGGGGGAAGAGGTCACCGCCCCGATCCACGGCGAAACGAGCGCCGCCGAAGCGCGGGAGCTGGCCGAAGAGGGCGTACCGATCGCCCCGCTATTGGTGCCGTTTGTGCCCCCGTCTGCGCGCAATTGACCCAGGCGGCGCGCGCCGATAGTCAAGCGCCGCAGTGCCCCCGTAGCTCAGCCGGATAGAGCAACGGTTTCCTAAACCGCAGGTCGGAGGTTCAAGTCCTCTCGGGGGCACCATTTAACCGCGGCGCCCCCGGCAAGCGCTCGATTAGAATTTGAACCCAAGTTCGAACCCGGCGATGCGTGGCTCATTCACAAACCCGGTCAGGTTGTTGAAATCGACACCGCCGACCGCCGACTGGTCGTCGGTGATGTTGCGGACATAGGCCGCCAGATCGAACGGACCCGTCTTGTATCCAACGCGCAGGCCCCCTTCGAGCAGGAAGCGATCGCGATATTCGACCGAGCGGTAGAGGAAGAACTGAATTTCGGAGCGATAAACCCAGTCGGTGCTGACATAGAGTTCGCCATTCCCGATCGGATGGGCATAGCGCGCGGTCCAGTTGGCGGTCCATTGCGGCGATTGCGGCAAGCGATTGCCGTTAATCGAGAAAATGCCCGGCGAACCCGGCCGCTGCGCATTGAGCACCGTGCAGTTCGAACCGCAGCCCGCCACAAACGCATTGGGATCATTGATGCGGTTGTTGTTAAGGCTGATCCCGGCGGTGAAGTTCAACCGCTCCACCGGCGTCGCCTCAAGCTCGGCCTCAAGTCCGTAGCCATCGACATTGCGGGCGTTGAACAGCGTCGTGAAGTTCGACGCGCCGCCCACCGCCGTCAGTTGCAGGTCGTCGGTGGTGAAATAGAACCCGTTGATGTTGAAACGGAGCCGACCGCCATAATAAACGGACTTCAACCCGCCCTCAAACGACAGCGTGCGTTCGTTGTTCGCGACCGAGAGCGTGCGGCCAAAGGTAAGGCGGCCCTGGATCGACGGTGCGCGATAGCCGCGCGCGATACGGGCATAGAGGTTGACTTCGTCGGTCAGGGTCTGCGTCGCGCTAACGTCCCAGGTCACGATGTTGCTGCCGACGCGCGCCGTCTGAAGCGGCACCGGCCCGCCAAAGCCAAGGAAGCCGGGCCGGGTATCAACCGGACGGGCGGCCGTCAGCGTGCGGCTGTCGTCGTTATAGCGCAGCCCACCCTGAAGCGTCAGGCCGAAGTCGAATTTGTAATTGACCGACCCGAACACGCCGAACGCTTCGCTGGTCTGACGCTGGTTCGCGATGGCTGCTGGCGTCAGATCGGTCGGCGTGCCGAAGTCGAACGAATCAATCCGCAGCTTTTCGTTGAAGTAAAAGAAACCTGCCTGATAATTGAAGGGCCCGCCGTTGTTCGAGGCAATCCGCAATTCCTGCGTAAACTGATCGAGGCTGGGGATGTCATCCTGTGACTGGGCGGAAAAGGGGATGAACCCCGGCCCCGACACTGGCGCGAATTGGTTGCCAAAGCCACCATCAATGTCCCCGCGCGTTGCGATCGTGCCGCCCCAATAGGCAGATACCGAGGTCAGGGTCACCGGGCCGAAATCATAATTGACGGTCAACGCGGCGTTATAATTGCGCAGGCGCTGGAAGTTGACGCCATCCTGGCGGACCTGATCGCGCCGGAACCGCGTGGCGGGGCCGCCCAGCCCAATCAGCCGGTCGCTGCCGCGCGCGAAGAGATTGGCGCGAAACACGCGCGCAGTCCCGTCGAGCACGCGCACTTGCCCGGTCAGGCGCGCGCTCAGCGCATCGGTCGGCTTCCACTCAAACTGCAAGCGACCGGCCCAGTCGCTATACCCTTCGAGATCGCTGCGCTGGGGCGTCGCGACATTGTCCACCCAATTGTCGCGCCGCTGGTAAATCGTCGAAAACCGTGCCGACAGCGTGTCGCTGAGCTTGACCGAGGCCGCCGCTTCGAGATTGACGGTGCCGAGGCTGCCATAGCCGCCGCGAATATAGCCGCCCGCAGTGCTCGGGCGCACCGTGTCGAACTTCACAATACCAGCGGGCGTGTTGCGGCCAAACAGCGTCCCTTGTGGCCCGCGCAGCACTTCGACGCGCTGCAGGTCAAAGATCGGAAAACCCTTCAGAATCGGGTTTTCGAGCACGACATCGTCATAAACCAGACTGACCGGCTGCGAGGCGTTGAGGTCGAAATCGGTATTGCCGAGGCCGCGAATGTAGAAGCGCGGAAAAGCGCGCCCAAATGAGCTTTCGACGTTCAGGCTGGGCACGCGCCCGGCCAGGTTGCGAATGTCATTGCCGCCCGCCTGTACGACGTTCAACCGGTCACCGCCAAGCGTTGCAACCGAAATCGGCACGTCCTTCAGCCGCTCCTCGCGGCGCTGCGCGGTGACGACCACATCGTCATTGGCAGCCGCCTCCGCATCGGGTGCCGATTGCGCTAGCGCAGGCGTGGCAACAGACGCGAGCAGCGCCGCGACCACGGCGCGCGTTGTCCCACTGTAGCGTTGTGAATGTGAAGAACCGATCATTTGAATATTCCCCCACCCGAGAATTTGAAGAAGCCGAATAAGCACTGCCAGTGCCGCGCGAAGGCTTCCCCGGTCAAGCGCTGCACTGGCTCAACCGGGATTTGATTGTCGGCGTTGCAAAATTGTTACACCGATCACCATCGGGATCGTTTTTGGGTGGGGCCCGGCGTGTCAGGCCTTCACATGCGCGGCGATGTGCTTGTTCATTTCAAACATCGTGACCGACTTTTTGCCAAACACCTTTTCGAGTGCTGCATCGGCTAGGATCTCGCGCTTATTGGCCGGATTCTGCAGGTTGTTCGCCTTGATATAGGCCCACACCTTGCTGATGACCTCGCTGCGCGGCAAGCGGGCGCTGCCGACTACAACAGCCAACTCGGCCGAAGGCGTCACCGGCGCGTGAATGCCGCCGGTTTTGGGAGTAGTGGATGCTTGTGCCATTCTGCGGTCCTCTCGGTGATCGTGCTTTTCGCCGATCCTGTGCTACCCCGACATGGGATGCTTCATTGGTTTTCCCTTTGCTCTTTTAGCCTGTGTTGCGCCGCTCGCAACCGGGCCGCGACCAAAATTTGTCACATTCTTTCCGCCCGATCGGCAGAGCTAATTCGGTGTTGCGCAGTAACGGGCGCGCATGCGAGTGCAAACCTGACCCGCTCACGCTCATCAGGAGCCGACGATGAAAACCCGTGCCGCTGTTGCTTTTGAGGCCAAACGGCCGCTCGAAATCGTCGAGCTTGATCTGGAGGGGCCCCGCGCGGGCGAAGTGTTGGTAGAGATCAAGGCGACCGGCATTTGCCATACCGATGCCTATACGCTCGACGGTCTTGATAGCGAGGGAATCTTCCCAAGTGTGCTTGGCCATGAGGGCGCTGGCATTGTCCGCGAAGTCGGCGCTGGTGTGACCAGTGTTCAGGTCGATGACCATGTCATCCCGCTCTACACGCCCGAATGCCGACAGTGTAAATCATGCCTCAGCGGCAAGACCAACCTGTGCACGGCGATCCGCGCGACCCAGGGCCGGGGGCTGATGCCTGACGGAACCACTCGCTTCAGCTATCGCGGCGAACCCGTTTTTCATTACATGGGGTGCTCAACCTTCTCGAACTTCATCGTATTGCCCGAAATCGCGGTTGCGAAAATCCGCGCCGACGCGCCGTTCCAGACGAGTTGCTATATTGGGTGTGGGGTCACGACCGGGGTCGGCGCAGTCGTCAACACGGCCAAGGTTCAGGTTGGCGACAATGTTGTTGTGTTCGGCCTTGGCGGTATCGGGCTCAACGTCATTCAGGGCGCGCGCATGACTGGCGCGGGCATGATCGTCGGCGTCGACATCAACCCGGCGCGTGAGGAATGGGGCCGCCGGTTTGGCATGACCCACTTCATTGACGCACGCGGCAAGACATCAAACGAGATTGTTTCTGAGGTCCAGCAGCTTACCGATGGCGGCGCCGACTACAGCTTCGACTGTACCGGCAACACCGATGTGATGCGCCAAGCGCTGGAGTGCTGCCACCGTGGCTGGGGGACAAGCATCATCATTGGCGTGGCCGAAGCCGGTAAGGAGATCGCGACGCGGCCGTTCCAGCTCGTGACCGGCCGCAATTGGCGCGGCACCGCCTTTGGCGGGGCGCGCGGACGCACCGATGTGCCCAAAATCGTCGATTGGTACATGAACGGAAAAATCGCCATCGACCCGATGATTACCCATGTGCTGAGCCTTGACGAGATCAACAAAGGCTTCGATTTGATGCACGTCGGCGAGAGCATCCGCTCGGTCGTCGTCTACTAAAAAGCAGGAAAGGAAGCGCCATGTTTTCGCATATCATGATCGGCACCAACAATATGGAAGCCGCGCGCAAATTCTACGACGCCACCATCGGTGCGCTGGGCGGGCGCCCGGCGATCGATAATAATGGCCGGTTGATGTATATGCACAATGGCGGGCTGTTCCTGGTAACAACGCCGATCAACGGCGAGCCGGCGTGCGGCGCTAATGGCGGCACGATTGGTTTTGCTGCTGAATCGCCCGAACAGGCCGATGCGTGGCACGCTGCTGGGCTTGCCGCTGGCGGGACCGCGATCGAGGATGCGCCGGGCGTGCGCGAGGCGAG
>DHHS01000087.1 GCA_002403415.1 Sphingomonas sp. UBA4766
CCGCGTGGGAGGCCCGGCCCGTGGTTGCCGACGCAGTTGAGGTGGCGGCGAGCGAATATGTGGTCGCACCCGGCGACACGCTGCGCGCAATTGCCAATTCGACGGGTGCGGGAACGGAGGTGATTGGCGCCGCCAATGGCATTATCCCTCCCTATACGATTTATGCCGGGCAAAGGCTGCGTATTCCGGCCGGGCGCTATCATCTGGTGCGGCCCGGCGAAACGGGGATTGCGATTGCGCGCGCTTACGGCGTCCCCTGGGCGCAGATCGTCACCGCGAATGACCTCGTCGAACCCTATGTGCTGCGCGCGGGGCGGCGGATCATCATCCCGCGCACCAGCGGCGCAACCCCGACTGCGGCAGAGCGGGCGGCCGCCTTTCGCCTCGATCTGGACGATCTTGTGACCGGCAGCGAGCCCGCGCTTGAAACGGCGTCCCGTCCCACCGCACCAACGGCATCGCCGGGTCGTGTGCTACCGCCCGACGCCGCCCTTGCCGCACCGCTCCGCCGCAGCGGCGCCTTTGCATGGCCATTGAATGGCACGGTCGTGCGGCGCTTTGGTCAGGTGAGCGCGAGCGAACGCTATGACGGCATCAAGATCGCCGCTCCCCCCGGCACACCCGTGCTTGCCAGCGCAGATGGCGTAGTCGCTTATACCGGCGAAACAGTTCCCGGGCTGGGTAGGCTGGTGATGCTCAAGCATGGCGATGGCTGGGTCACGTTCTACGGGCATAACAGCCAGTTGCTGGTGCAGCGCGGCCAATCGGTAAAGCGGGGGCAGACGATCGCGCTGTCGGGCGACACCGGCACGGCGGATCGCGCGCAATTGCATTTCGAGCTGCGGCAGGGCCGCACCCCCGTTGACCCGCTGAGCCAGTTGCCCAAACGCTGAGCTTTCCGCTAGGCGGAATAGATGAGCCACTATTCCTCCGACCTGCTCCGCTTGCTCGATGCGCGCGGCTATATCCATCAACTCACCGATGCTGCCGGGCTTGATGCACTGGCCGCGCGGCAGATCGTACCCGGCTATGGCGGGTTCGATGCGACCGCGCCCTCGCTCCATGTCGGCAATCTGATGCTCATCATGTTGCTCCGCCGGTTGCAGCAGGCCGGGCACAAGCCGATCGTCATCATGGGCGGCGGCACCACCAAGGTCGGCGATCCTTCGGGCAAGGACGAAGGGCGCAAGCTGCTCGACGACGATGCGATCGCGGGCAATATCGCCTCGATCCGCGCGGTGTTCGAACGGTTCCTTACCTTTGGCGACGGGCCAACCGATGCGGTGATGATCAACAATGACGATTGGCTGAGCCAACTTGGCTATATCGATTTGCTGCGTGACGTGGGCCGGCATTTCACGATCAACCGAATGCTGACGTTCGATTCGGTGAAGTTGCGGCTTGACCGCGAACAGCCGCTGACCTTCCTCGAATTCAATTACATGATCCTGCAAGCATATGATTTCCTGAAGCTCTCCCGCGACCATGGCTGCCGGTTGCAAATGGGCGGGTCGGATCAATGGGGTAATATCGTCAACGGGATTGAGCTAGCCCGACGGATCGACGGCACCGACCTCTACGGGGTCACAGCCCCGCTGATTACCAAGGCCGATGGCTCGAAAATGGGGAAATCGGTGTCGGGCGCGGTATGGCTGAATGCCGCGCAACTCCCTGATTATGATTATTGGCAATTCTGGCGCAATGTCGATGACCGCGATGTTGGCCGATTCCTACGGCTGTTTACCGATGTGCCGCTTGACGAGATTGCCCGGCTGGAGGCGTTGGCGGGCGCGGAAATCAACGCCGCCAAGATCGTGCTCGCCAATGAGGCAACCGCGCTGTGCCGCGGCGCCGACGCGGCGCAGACGGCCGCCGACACCGCGCGCCGCCTGTTCGAGGAGGGGGATGCGGGCGGTGCCCTGCCCAGCCATACGGTGTCGGGCGGCAGCATCACGTTGGTCGATGCGCTGGTCGCGCTCGGCTTTGCCGCGTCAAAGGGCGAGGCGCGGCGGCTGATCAAAGGTGGCGGCGCGCGTGTCGATGGCGTGAAGGTCGACGATGAAGCGGCGGTTGTGGCTGTGGACGATGCGGAAGTTCGCATTTCCGCTGGCAAGAAGCAGCACGGTCGGCTGACCAATTGAACCGGAATGGATGAGGAATAGTTGTTGGTAACCAGCGCATTAGCCGTTCCTCTACCCATGCAGTTTACCGGTCACAACGATAGTAGGCGTTCGTCACGACACGGGATTTGCACCCATCATGAACGGTCGGTCAGCAGTCGCATTTCTGGATGATCGCGCACTTCCGCGCGATGCGGTTTGCTGTCGTGCACGCGCCACCCACCCGATCCTGGGCAGCTTTGGCATCGTTGTCGTCAACATCTCGGCGCAGGGCTTGATGGCGCGCTGTGACAAGGCGTTGAGCGAAGGAGACCGGCTCGACGTCGCCCTGCCGATTGTCGGGCGAACCGGTGCCGTGATTCGCTGGTCGCTAGGTGGCCGGATCGGGTGCGAATTGGACCATGTCATCGGCTTGTCAGATTATTACCTCCTCCTCTCCGAAATGCTCAAGGTGACGCCCCGTTAGCGAAGAAATCTCCATATCGGATGCTTTTCTTGTTTTAATGGAGGGTCTTATGTTAATTCACACGTCGGTAAGGAAGCTTCGTCCGGTATTCCCCGAACGCAGAGAGGATGCCATGTCAGAAAAAATGGCTGACGCGCGCCGACCAAAACCAGATATCGCCCGCACGCCGGAACGCGACGAGTGTGATTTTACCACAATCTTGTCGCACGGGTCCACGTTGCGCGCAGATGGATTGATCGTCGATATCAGCCCGATGGGGTGCTGCATCCGTTCGAGCCACGAGGTCAACAAATATGATCGCGTGCGGATATTGCTTCCCGTGATCGGCGATTCAAAGGCGACCGTTGCCTGGGCGCTGCGCGGCGTGTTCGGTTGCGCGTTTGAGACGCCGATTGACCAGGCGACCTATTCGCGCGTGCTCGCTGCCATCAAGACGGGACGCGACGACTGGTCGAACCGCTGAACCGGCGTCAACCCGACCGTAGCAGCGCCACACCCGCATCGCGCTCGAACAAATAGAGTGCCAGCCGCGCCGCCTGGCCCCGTGCTCCGGCCAGCCCGCCGTCGCGGTCGATCAGCAAGCGGGTATCGTCATTCGCGATCGGCAGTAGCGCGCTGAGCATTTCCGGACTAGCCAGGCGAAACTGCGCCTCGCCCGATTGACGGGTGCCGAGCAGCTCGCCTGCGCCGCGCAGCCGCAAATCCTCCTCGGCAATGCGAAACCCGTCATTGGTCTCGCGCATGAGCGCCAGCCGCGCGCGCGCCGTCTCGCTCAGGTGATTACTGCGCACGAGCAGGCAATTCGACGCCCCACCGCCGCGCCCCACCCGACCGCGAAGCTGATGCAGCTGCGCCAGCCCAAAGCGATCGGCCGCCTCAATCACAATCAGCGTCGCATTGGGCACATCGACACCGACTTCGATCACGGTGGTGGCAACGAGCACACCGGTGCGACCGGCGGAAAAAGCTGCCATGACCGCGTCCTTTTCCACTCCCTTCATTCGCCCGTGTACCAGACCCACCCGATCGCCGAAACGCGCGCGCAGAGCCTCGGCACGCGCCTCGGCGGCGGCAAGGTCGGACTTCTCCGACTCCTCGACCAGCGGGCACACCCAATAAGCTTGCCCCCCCGCCGCCAGATGGCGCCCCAACCCGTCGATGACATCGGCCAGCCGGTCCTCCGCCACCACCCGCGTTTCAATCGGTGTGCGGCCGGGTGGCATTTCATCGAGCTTGCTGACGTCCATCTCGCCATAAACGGCCAGTGTCAGCGTGCGCGGAATGGGGGTTGCCGTCATCGCCAGAAGGTGCGGATGCTGGCCCTTGGCCGTCAGCATCATCCGTTCGGCCACGCCAAAGCGGTGCTGCTCATCAACCACGATGAGGCCAAGGTCACGGTAACCGACCGCTTCCTGAAAAATCGCATGCGTGCCGATCAGGATATTGATCGAGCCATCGGCAAGCCCCATCAGCGTCGCCTCGCGCCCGCGCCCCTTGTCGCGCCCGGTCAGCACCGCGATGTTCACGGGCAGCCCCGCGAGCAGCCGTTGGAGGCTGTCGAAATGCTGGCGCGCTAGGATTTCGGTCGGTGCCAGCAACGCTCCTTGCGCGCCCGCCTCGACCGCAATCAACAACGCCATGGCGGCAACCAGCGTCTTGCCCGACCCGACATCGCCTTGCAGCAGGCGCAGCATCGGCTGCGCTTGCGCCATATCGCCCTCAATCTCGCCGACCGACCGCGTCTGCGCGCCGGTTGGGGCATAGGGTAGCCGGAGCAACGCGCGCAGCCGCCCGTCACCGGCCAGCGCGCGCCCCTTTCGCGCGCGGGTGGAGGCCCGCACCAGCGTGAGCGCGAGTTGGTTGGCGAACACTTCGTCATAAGCGAGCCGTTCGCGTGCACTCGCATCCTGCGGGTCGGCATGCACGCGCGCAAGCGCCGCGCGCCAGCCGGGCCAACCGCGCTGTGCCAGCAACCCCGGCTCGATCCATTCGGGCAGGTCGGGCGCACGCTCAATCGCCTGGCGCGCCAGCATCGCGAGCCGCTTTGACGTGATACCATCGGACAGCGGGTAAATCGCCTCGCGCCCGGCAAGGTCGCTGCCCTCCTCCAGCGGGACGACATGATCGGGGTGAATCATTTGCAGCTCTTGCCCGTAAAGCTCCAGCCGCCCCGACACCCGACGCGGTTCGCCGGGCGGCAAGAGTTTGCGCACCCAGCCGCCATTACCGCCGAAATACACCAGGCTGACGATGTTACCCTTGGCGTCCGCCGCGTGCACACGGATCGGCCCCCTGCCCCCTTGGCGATAGTCGAGCGCGGTCAGCGTGATGACGATCGTGCGGCCTGCATCTGCGATGTCGAGCTCATCGCGCGCTACCCGGTCGATCCACCCGGTTGGCAAATGAAACGCCGCATCGGCGACGCGCACAATCCCCAACCGGTCGAGCGGCTTGGCAAGCGCAGGCCCGACCCCTTTCAGGGCGGTAATCTCGGCAAAGAGTGGATTGAGGATTTGCGGACGCATGGCTATGCCGCCTGCTTACCCCAAGCCGGCACTAGCTTCCAAGCGGTGACCCGGCCGATCGCCGTTGGAGCCTGGAACGATGGACCGCGAAACCCGCCTAAAGCGCTTGCACTACCGCGCGCACCACCGCGGCACCAAGGAAGCCGACCTGCTGATCGGCGGGTTTTTCGACACGCATGGCGTCGGCTGGTCGGATGATGAGATGGCGCTGTTCGAGGCGTTGCTGGAGGAACAGGACGTCGACATCATGGCCTGGGCAATGGGCACGCAAGCCGCGCCTGCCCAATATGAAGGGTCGATCCTCGCCGCACTCAAGACGTTGAACTATGTGCCGGTTGCACGGTAACGCCCCCGACTTCTCCTGAAGATTTGCCCCCACCATGCCCGAACTTTCAACACTCCTCTCCGCGGCCGCGCCGCTGACCCTGTCGGCGGTGCCGGGCGGATTCCTGCCCTGGCTCTGCGCTGACCTGGCACGTGCTGGCGGCCGCGCGGTGTTCATCGCTCCCGACGAAGCGGCGATGCGCGCGATCGAGGTCGCAGCCCCCTATTTCGCGCCGGAGCTGGAGATCATCGCTTATCCGGCATGGGATTGCCTGCCCTATGACCGCGCGTCGCCCACATTGCGGGTGATGGCCGAGCGGGTAGCGGCGCTCCACCGGCTACAGGCGCGGCGCGCCAAGCCGCAGCTTGTGCTGACCACCGCCAATGCCGCCGCCCAGCGCACATTGACCCCGTTTCGCATCCGTCAGCTTGTGGCGGTGCTCGCGCCCGGTGCGCGGATCGGCCGCGACCGGGTGGCGGCGATGCTGCAAGCCAATGGCTATGTCCGCGTCGATACCGTCGCCGACGCGGGCGAATATGCGGTGCGCGGCGGGCTGGTCGACCTGTTCCCCAGCGGCGAGGCACAGGCACTTCGGCTCGACTTTTTCGGCGACGAAATCGAATCGGTGCGCAGTTTTGATCCAGCGGATCAACGCACCACCGGGCGGCTGGAAGGATTCACACTGCTTCCCGCGTCCGAAGCGTTGCTGGACGAGGACAGCGTCAAGCGGTTCCGCACCCGATATCGCGACCGGTTTGGCGCGACCGCCACGGGCGATCCGCTTTATCAGGCAATCAGCGAGGGGCGGCGGCTGGCCGGGATGGAGCATTGGCTGCCGCTATTCGAGGACAAGCTGGCGACGCTGTTCGACCATCTCGGCGGCGCGGTGGTGGTGCGCGATGCAGGCGTTGCGAGCGCGGTGGAAAGCCGATTTGAAGCGATCAGCGATTACCACGCCAACCGCGTGCGCGCCCAATCCGCAGATCCGGGCAGCTACCGCCCGCTCGCCCCGGATCAACTCTATCTGGGCGCGGACGAATGGGCTAATCGGCTGGCGGCGGCCAAGGCGCACCTCGCCACGCCGTTTCGCGAACCACCCGGCGCGCAGGTGCTCGACTTTGCCGTGGAGGCCCCGCGCGATTTCGCCCCCGAGCGCGCCGGCGGGGCCAACATCTATGAAGCGGTCAGCGATCATGCCGCCAAAGTCACCAAGGCCCGCAAGCTCGTGCTCGCCAGCTATTCGGCGGGCGCGCGCGATCGGCTGGCCGGGCTGCTTGCCGATCATGGGTTGAAGCGGCTGGCCAAGGCAGAGAGCTGGCACGACGCGCTGGGGATGGCCGCGACGGGTAACACCGCGCTGATCGTGCTGCCGCTCGACCACGGCTTTACCACGCCTGATGTCGCGGTGCTGACCGAGCAGGATATGTTGGGCGACCGGCTGGTGCGGCGGACCAAGCGCCGCAAATCGGCCGATGCGTTCCTTGCCGAACTCGCGACGCTGACGCCGGGCGATCTGGTGGTCCATGCCGATCACGGCATTGGCCGCTATACCGGCTTGATGTCGATCCCGGTCGGCGCCAGCCCGCATGATTGCGTCGCGCTCGAATATGCCGGCGGCGACAAGCTCTATGTGCCGGTGGAGAATATCGACGTCTTGAGCCGCTATGGCAGCGACGAGGCGGGCACGCTTGACCGGCTGGGCGGCGAGGCATGGCAGCGCCGCAAGAGCCGAATGAAGGAGCGCATCCGCGAAATTGCGGGCGAACTCATCGCGATTGCCGCCGAACGCGCGCTGCGCCCCGGCGACATCGCCGAGCCGGACCCAAGCGGTTATCCCAGTTTTGTCGATCGCTTCCCTTATCAGGAAACCGACGATCAGGACCGGGCGATCGATGATGTGCTGAGCGATCTGGCGGCGGGCAAGCCGATGGACCGGCTGATCGTGGGCGATGTCGGCTTTGGCAAGACCGAAATTGCGCTGCGCGCCGCATTCGTTGCGGCGATGGCGGGGCTGCAAGTCGCGGTGGTGTGCCCAACCACGCTGCTCGCGCGCCAGCACGCCAACAACTTTGCCGCCCGTTTCGAAGGGTTCCCGCTTCGGATCGGTCGCCTCAGCCGCCTTGTCGCCGCTGCTGAGGCCAAGGCGACGCGCGACGGGCTTTCGGATGGCACGATCGACATTGTCATTGGCACCCATGCGGTGTTGGCCAAAGCGGTCGAGTTCAAGCGGCTTGGCCTCG
>DHHS01000138.1 GCA_002403415.1 Sphingomonas sp. UBA4766
GCGGGCCTGCGCGCCGAAAGACAATCGGGCCGGTCGGCAGTCCTTGGACGCCTGCCACGGCGCGCAAGGAAGCCGAGCGGCTGCTGGTGCAGGTCTATCAGGGGATCGACCCGGTCGAAGCCAAGCGCGAAGCGAAGCGCAAAAAGCAGACGCTGAACTTTCGGACCTACAGCGAGAGGTTCGTCGAGCTCTATCTCAAGCCGAATTGGCGGGGGACGTGGGGCTCGGCGAATTGCACGATCAACAACGTGTTTATTCCGCGCTGGGGCAACCGACCCGTCCATGAGATCACCCGCGCCGATATCGTGAAGGTGCTGGACGAGTATTCCGATCGCCCGGCGCGGCGCAAGGAGATCCACTCGCTGCTTCGCAAGCTGTTCAACTGGGCGACCGACCGGCAGGATATCGACGTCTCTCCGCTGGCCGGGATGAAGGCGCCAAAGGCTGTCCCGTCGCGCCGCCGGGTGCTAAGCGACGAGGAGATTGTCGCCTTGTGGAAGGCGACCGAGAACTCCGGATGGCCGTGGGGGCCGTTTGTCCGGATGCTGATCCTGACGATGCAACGCCGACAGGAAGTTGCCGAAATGGACTGGTCCGAAATCGACCTCGTTGCGCGTCGATGGACACTTCCGGCCGATCGGGCGAAGAATGATCAGGAACACGTCATTCCGCTGACGAGCCTTGCGCTCGCAGAGCTGCAGCTGCTGGGTCCGAAGCGCAAGGGCCTGGTGTTCACCACGACAGGGACCACTCCCGTCTCGGGCTTCTTCAAAGGACGAGCGGCGCTCCACAAGGATATGATCGCTTACCTGAAAGCCAAGCAGATCGAGGAAGGAGGAGACCCCGACCAGGTCGAGGTTCCGAACTGGCGGCTGCATGATATCCGCCGAACCGGGGCAACCCATCTTCAATCGCTGAGAGTCCCTGTCGAGGTGACCGAAAGCGTGCTCAATCACATCAGTGGAACCAGGGCGGGGGTCGCGGGGATCTATAATCGCTACAAGTATGACGACGAGAAGCGGACCGCCCTGGATGCTTGGGATACAAAGCTGCGGTCTCTCCTGTCGGCCTAAGGCCGTTGTGGGGCGCGATCAGTTCCAGACCATTGCGAGCGATCCCTCATTGCCCACGGCGTCATCCGATGGTCCGGTCTTCAGCTTGAAGCAATCCCCGCCTTTTCTACCGGGGTTGCGACCGGCAGATCGCGCTCGACCCGCTCGGAATAGCGATCGACCAGCAGCTCGGCGTGGGGGCGTAGCAGCACGGTGAAGCGCACCAGTTCCTCCATAACGTCGACGATGCGGTCGTAATAGGCGGATGGCTTCATGCGCCCCGCCTCGTCGAACTCGTCATAGGCCTTGGCGACCGACGATTGGTTTGGGATCGTGACCATCCGCATCCAGCGCCCAAGAATGCGCAGGGTGTTGACCGTGTTGAAGCTCTGCGAGCCTGCACACACCTGCATCACTGCCAGCGTGCGGCCTTGCGTCGGGCGCAGGCCCTTGTAGGCGAGCGGCAAGTGATCGATCTGCGCCTTCATAATCCCGGTGATCGTGCCGTGGCGTTCGGGGCTGCACCACACCTGCGCCTCGGACCACAGCGAATGTTCGCGCAGTTCATGCACCGCCGGATGATCGTCGCCAGCGACCTGATCGGGCAAAGGCAGATCAGACGGATCGAAAATGCGCGTTTCGCAGCCGAACAGTTGCAGCAGCCGCGCGGCCTCCTCCACTGCGAGCCGCGAAAACGACCGCTCCCGCAGCGACCCGTAAAGCAGCAGGATGCGCGGCGGCTCATCGATCGCGCCCAGACCGCTCGCCGGATTGCGGTGCAGGTATTCAGGGCGCAGCGCGGGCAGGTGGTCAGGATCGGGCAAAGCGCGCAGGCGGGCCATGAGGGTGCTTTCGGTCATGCAGCGGGAAAACGGTCGCGGGTGCGGTTGGCGAATGCGACCAGCGACAGCATCACCGGCACTTCCACCAGCACGCCGACTACGGTCGCCAGTGCCGCCCCGCTCGACAGGCCAAACAGGCCGATGGCCACCGCCACCGCAAGCTCGAAGAAATTGGACGTGCCGATCAGTGCGCAAGGAGCCGCAATGTTGTGCGGCACCTTCCACGCCATCGCGGCGGCATAGGCGACCGCGAAAATGCCGTAAGACTGGATGATGATCGGGATCGCGATCAGCACGATCAGCAGCGGATTGGAGACAATCGTGCCAGCCTGAAAGGCGAACAACAGCACCACCGTGGCCAGCAGGCCAATGATCGACCATGGCTTCAGCCGGGCGGTGAAGGCATCGACCGCAGCTTCATCGCCGCCATGCGAGGCGATCACCCGGCTCCGCGTGATAGCCCCAGCCACCAGTGGCACGACAACATACAGCACCACCGACAGCAGCAGCGTGTCCCACGGCACCACAATATCGGTCACGCCGAGCAGCAGGGCGACGATCGGCGCAAAGGCGACGATCATCACCAGATCGTTCACCGACACCTGCACAAGCGTGTAGGCTGGATCGCCCTTGGTCATCTGCGACCAGACAAACACCATCGCGGTGCATGGCGCCGTGCCGAGCAGGATCAGGCCCGCGATGTATTGATCGGCGTCGCCTTCGCTCATCAGCCCGGCGTAAAGGTAATCGAAGAACAACACCGCCAACGCTGCCATGGTGAAGGGCTTGACCAGCCAATTAATGACCAGCGTGATGACGAGCCCCTTGGGCTTGCGGCCGATGTCCTTGATGCTGCCGAAATCGACGCCGACCATCATTGGGAAGATCATCGCCCAGATCAGCACCGCGACCACGAGATTGACCGAAGCGTATTCGAGCCCCGCCAGCACTCCGACTGCACCGGGAGCAACCAGACCCAGTGCCAGCCCCGCCAGAATAGCCAGCAGCACCCACAGCGACAAATACCGTTCGAAGGTGCCCAGCGGCGAGGTGGCTGGCGCCGGATTGGCGAGGGTCTGGTTCATTTCACGCGCTGCCCCGATGCATCGACAACCTGTTCGCCGTCTTCCTTGACGAACTCTCCGCGCTGATCGGCAGGGATCAGGTCGAGCACCTCTTCGGACGGACGGCATAGCTTGACGCCCAGCGAAGAGACAACCAGCGGGCGGTTGATGAGTATCGGATGCGCCATCATCGCATCGATCAGCTGCGCGTCGGTGAGCGCGGGATCATCCAGCCCAAGCTCGGCAAATGGCGTGCCCTTTTCGCGCAGCAAGGCGCGGGGCGAAATGCCGGCACGATCGATCAGGCTTTCGAGCAGCGCACGCGATGGCGGGGTCTTGAGATATTCCACCACATGCGGCTCGATCCCGGCATTGCGGATCATCGCCAGCGTGTTGCGCGAGGTGCCGCATTCGGGGTTGTGATAGATGACGATGTCAGTGGTCATTGGGTGTCCTTTGCCCGGATGCTGGCGCCTTCCTCGCGCCCGATTTCGGCAAGCTTTCCTCGCATCGCCATCTCGTCGATGCTCTTGATCGGCAACATGAGGAACAGCTCGATCCGGCGCTTGAGATAGGTCAGCGCCTCCAGGAACGCCTTGCGCTGGCCTTCGCCTTCGACAGCGGCGGGATCTTCCACGCCCCAATGTGCAGTGATCGCCTTGCCGGGAAAGACCGGGCAGCTTTCGCCTGCGGCATTGTCGCACACCGTGAAGATGAAATCGAATTCGGGCGCGCCGGGCCGGGTGAATTCATCCCAGCTTTTCGAGCGCAGGCCGTCGGTCGCAAAGCCGAACCCGCCCAGCACCTCGATTGCCATCGGGTGGACATCGCCCTTGGGCTGGCTGCCGGCGCTGTAAGCGGCAAAGCGGCCTTCACCCAGCTTGTTCATCAGCGCTTCGCCCAGAATCGATCGGGCGGAATTGCCGGTGCACAGGAACAGGACGTTATAGATTTTATCGGACATTTGCAGCCTCAGGCGTTCACAGATTGACGGTGGTGCAGGAGATTTCACCCAGCAGGTCGCCGCACATTTCGGGCGCGCCCTGACAGCAATCCTGCATCAGGAAGGTCAGCAGGCGGCGCATTCCGTCAAAGTTGGCGCGGTAATGGATGAGGCGGCTTTCGCGTTCCGACTGGACAAGACCGGCACGCTCCAACGTCGCCAGATGATGCGACATCGTGGAGGGCGGTACGCCCTGATGCTCGGCGATTGCGCCGGCAATCATGCCGTCCGGCCCCGCCTTTACCAGCATACGGAACACTGACAGGCGCGTTTCATGCGCCAGCGCACCCAGCGCATCGACCGCCCAGACCTGTGCGTTGAGATCGTCCACCATAATGCCCTTTCGATGGCGCAAAATTAGCGTATGAACCTGCGCAGTCAATCGATGTTTCTAAAATTATCGAATCAATGACCGGGCGGAAACCGTCATTGAAGCTCGATAGGCTTGAAGCGCTCGCATATAGCCAAGGGCAACGACCAAACGTCGCATGTCTGAGCTCTCACAAATGCGATGACGGGGAGCGTGATGGTTTTGCGCAGGAGTTCGCGTTGCACAAGGTGGCAAGATGGCTTCGATATACCTGTGTAACTTTGCCTTTTATCCGACCGAACACCGCATTATGGTCCTCCCAGTGACGCAGCGCCTCTTTCTCTATCTCGCGGCTTTTCTGGTCGCGCTGCTGCCCGTCGAGGCAACCTATGCAGCGAACGGTTGCGCCCCCATGGCAGAGATGAACGCCGACGCAGGCGACTGCGGCGATTGCATGGATGACGAACGCGAGCAGTGTCGAAGCTATTGTCTGGCCTTGTGCCAGACGCTGCCAGCAGCGCGGATTTCACCGCTTGAAGTGCGCGATCTATCGTCGCCCACGTTTCTCCCGCTTCTCGCCAATTCACCGCCCTTGCGAAACGGAGGGCCGGAACCGCCGCCGCCCCGAATGCTCCGCTGATCGACGCAATTCAATTTCAACGGAGATAACATCATGAAGAAGTACATCATCACGGCAGCAGTGCTGCTCGGTTCCAGCTCGGCCGCTTTTGCCGCCGCGCCGGATCAGGTCGCATCGATCGCAATGTCCTGCTGCGACCTCGTGCTCGCATGCTGCGAGGCTGCCATGGACTGCTGCCCGTAAGGGACTAGCCAAGGCATAAGGGCGGGCGTCCGGTCACCGACCGGGCGCCCGCTTTATTTTGCGCCGCTCTCGCGCGAATGCCCAACAGTCTAGCGAACCTCGTAAGAGCTATTCATTATAGCCTTTAAC